>NZ_JBMQQZ010000084.1:0-40464 GCF_057362025.1 Bordetella sp.
GCCGCCGCCGGCGGCCTGGCGCTGCTTGCCGGGTTGCCGGCGAGCGAACGCCAGGCCATCCTGGCCGATAACCGTAGCCAGATGGACGCTTACGAAAAACTGTACGGACGCTCGATGGAGGCCGCGGTGGCGGACACGCTGCGGCGCGGGTACGCGTTGATGCCTACCAACGTGCTGCCCTATGTCAGCGGTGTGGCGGTCAC
Source organism: Bordetella sp. (assembly GCF_057362025.1). Taxonomy (NCBI): domain Bacteria; kingdom Pseudomonadati; phylum Pseudomonadota; class Betaproteobacteria; order Burkholderiales; family Alcaligenaceae; genus Bordetella; species Bordetella sp. Next base: position 204 of record NZ_JBMQQZ010000084.1, read on the forward strand.
GGTGCCGACGCGCACCGGCACCCCGCATACCGCATTGGCCGTATCCGCGCTGGCCAACCGCATCATGGACGATGAGCGCTACGCGCGTATCGCCGCGATCCTCCAGGACGAGGCGGCGGCGGTCGCCGCGATGCTTTGATTCCGCCCGTCGGCCCGGCACGACGCGGGACGGGCGAACGATTTCGCTGCCCTGATTCGATGCCGCGGCGGACGCGTCCGGCGGCGCGGGCGCGCGGCTGCGGTTTTACCGCGCCGCGGCATCGTCGGATAGGTCTCGCGCAAGGCGCATCACCGTGACGCCGGGCTTGAGCTGGCGCAGCGATGGCATGACCAGCGTGCATCGGTCGTAGGGCGTAACGATGGCCTTGCCGTCCGCCCATCCCAGGACCGTGCCGGCGTGCGCCAGGGTTTCCAGTCCTTGCCAGGGTTGGGCGAAACGCACGTCCATGGAAGGGGCGACCACGGCGTCGGTGACCTGGATCACTTTCCGGGTGGCGGGATCCGGCAACAGCCATCCCGGCGGGATGTCCTCGCGGTCGACGATGCCGGAAGCCGCCAGCATGCGCGCGGCCATGTCGCGCGCTACGCGAAGGGAAGACGGATCGCCGTGGAAGCCGCACTCGATCAGCAGAGCGCATGCGTCCTCGCTCGCCGCGTCGCCGAACTGGGCGAAGTCGCGCATGCGCACGCCGTCCTTGTGGCCCGCGTCGACGATGATGTGCGCGGGACTCTGCAGGCTGCGGGCCAGGGCGATGTTGCGTGGCAGAACGCCGGTCAACAGCAGGGGGTCTCCGGGTTCATGCATCGAGTGCAGGTCCAGCAGCCAGTCCGCGCGCTCCACCCAGGGACGCAATTGCGCCGCGCGGCGGGCGTCGGCCGTTGCCGGCTCGTCCAGGCGGGAAGCACTCCATACGCGGTTCATGTCTTCCTGCACGAAGCGCGACGCGTCGCAGCGGGAGGGGTCGAACCTGGCGTAGGCATCCAGGTTGCAGAAGGCCAGGATCAATTGCCCTCGGCGAGGACGCAGCCCCGTGGCGAGCAAATCCTTCAGCGCCCAGCCGCCGCATAGCTCGTTGCCGTGCAGCAGTGCGGAGACCATCAGTGTGCGGCCAGGCAGTCCCGAGTCGAAGTGCCATATGCCGGGCGTACCGGTATTGCCGATGCGTTCGGCTTCGAGGTCGGGCGTGGCAAGCTTGAACTCCATGACGCTATCCATAAGGCTATAGGACTGTGGGTGCGGGGCGGCGCGGGCAAGGACGCGGTTGTTACTGGGCCTCGATACGGGCAGCCTTGACGAGCGCGCCATATTTTCCGGTTTCCGCAACCTGGAAGGCCGCGAGATCCACGCCGGGCTGTGCGACTTCGGCACCGGCGTCCCGCATCTTGGCGCGGAAGTGCTCGGAAGCCAGCGCGTCGTTCAAGGCCGCGCGCAGTTTCTCGACCACCGGCTGGGGCAGCCGGGCGGGGCCGTACAAGGCAAACCAGAGGTTGATGTCCACGGATTCGAATCCGGGCGTGGCAGCCAGCGGTGCCAGTTCGGGCGCGGCGGCGGAAGGGCGGTTTTCGGTAAGGCCCACGCCGACGATCTTCCCCGCGCGTACTTGCGGCAAGGCCGAGGACAACACGAAGATGCCGAAATCCAGCTGTCCGCTTATCAGGTCGGTCACCAGCGGCGCCACGCCGCGGTATGGGACATGGCCGACCTGCGTGTGGGTGGCCTGGTTGATCATTTCACCGGCCAGGTGCAGCGCCGTGCCCACGCCGGAAGACCCGTAGTTGTAGGTCCCGGGGGCGGCGTCGCGCACTTTCTTCAGATAGTCCGCGGCGGTTTTTACACCGGATTGGGGGCTGGCGGCCAGTACCATCGGCTGCGAGGCCACCAGGCCCACGGGGGTGAAGTCCTTCGCGCCGTCGTATTGGACGGCGGTATTGATCATGCGCGCGATCACCATTTCGTTGGTCGAGCCCAGGAGCAGCGTGTAGCCGTCGGGGTCGGCGCGTGCCACGCGCTGCGCGCCGATGGTGCCGCCGGCGCCGCCCAGGTTTTCGATGATGACCGTTTGGCCCAGGCGTTTGCTCAGCTCTTCGCCCAGCAGCCGTGCGGTCAGGTCTACGCTCCCGCCGGCGGGGTAGCCGACGATCAGCGAAATGGTGCGCGCGGGATATTCAGCCGCGGATGCGGCTGTGGGCAGTGCGAGTGCGGAGCTCGCGCATAGGATGGCCAAGGCCTTGTGCAGGCGGTGCGTGACGGATTTCATGAAGGTCTCTCCCTGGGGACTGGATGGACGGCTGGGCCGTCTCTTTGGACTCACGGCTATTGTCCGGCGCCACGCGGCGCGCATCGTGCCGAAACGGCACGCCTGCGTGCTTTTTCAGTTTGCGCGCCGGCGCGGTCAGGGAGTGCGTCGCGTGGTCGCCGCCCAGGCGGCTTCGGCCAGCTCCGTCATGCGGGCACGCGGCCGATACAGGCGGACTTCGAACGCGACTTCGTCGCCGCGTCCACCCAGCGCGGCCAGGACGCCGCGTCGGCAGTCGGCAAACACCATGGACCACGGCAGCCAGGCCACCCCAAGCCCGTTTGCCACCGCGCCATGCGCCACGTCCAGGGAATCGGTACGCAGGAACGGCGTCAGCGCGTGCGGCGTGGTTTCCAGGCGGTCGCCCAGGATGCGCGCCATGGCCAGGCCGCCGGCGTAGGCGATCAAGGGCGTGGGACGGCCGCCTTCCCCCAAGGCGTAGCGCGGATTGCCCCGGGAATCCACCTGGGTGACCGGCACCAGTTTGTCTGTGGCCAGGGTGATGTATCGGAAGCGTTGCGGGCTTAGCGAGACCGACATGGCGGGATGCTCATAGCAGCACAACATGTCGACCTTGTTCTGCTCCAGCCTGACGGACAGTTCCTGCATCACCGCCGTGGATATCTCGACCTGCGCATTGCCCGTCAGGACCTTGGGGGTGCGATGCCGCAAGCGCGCCACCCAGTCGGCGACGAGCGTCCGGGCCAGGCTGCGGCCCGTGGCGATGCGCAGCACCGCATCGCCGCCGGCATGGGAGCCGCGCATGCGGTGGCGGGCCAGCTCCATCTGCTCCACCACTTGTATCGCGGTCTGCAACAAGGCCTCGCCTTTCGGTGTCAGTGTCGCCGGCTGTTGGCCTCGGTGTACCAGCGGCGCGCCCGCCCATGCCTCCAGGGCGCGGATGCGGCGGGCGAAGGCGGGATGCGTCACGTGGCGCAGTTCCGCGGCGCGGACGAAGCTGCCGGTCCTCGCCAGCGCGATCAGGTCTTCGAGGAGCTTCAGGTCGGCCATGGGCTTCGTCCGGCGTGCAAAGCCCAGATTCAACCACAGGTGGCCCGAAATGCGCTGCTCCCGGATACGTACCCGGGGGCAGCTCTGCAAGCCGGCTCAGCGGCCGGACGCCACGGCGGTTGCGGCGATGGGCGCACCGCCTTCGTTGCGTGCCCCCGTGGCCCGCAGGCGCAGGATCAGCGCGGCGGCGGCCGCGATCGTCGCGATGGCGATGACGCCGATCCAGCCGAAGTTGGCCAGGGCGAGGCTGCCCAGGGCGCCGCCCATCGCCATGCCGACGAACACGCCCACCATCAACACCGCGTTGAGCCGGCTGCGCGCTGCCGGGTCCAGGGCATACACGATGGTCTGATGCGAGATCAGCGCGATCTGGATGCCCAGGTCGAAACCCACGGTGCTGACACCCAGCAGCCACAGCGCGCCGTGGGGCGACAACGTCGGCATCAGCGCCATCGCGGCGAAAGAGGCGGTTACCAGGGCCGCACCGATACGGCTGACCATGGCGGGACCGCGACGGTCCGCCATGCGGCCCGCCAGCGGGGCGGCCAGAGCGCCGGCCGCCCCGGCGATACCGAAGGCGCCCGCCGCGCCGGCACCCAGGTTGAACGGGGCGGCATGCAGCATGACCGCCAGCGTGGACCAGAAGGCGCTGAAGGCGAGCGACAGCAGACCCTGGGAAAGGGCCGCCAGCCGCAGCCCGGGATGGGCCCGCCACAATTGCGTGATGGAACCCAGCAGCGCCGCGTAGGGCAGGCGCGTGGTCGGCGCGAACGCCGGCAGGCCGCGCCACAGCATCAGGCCCAGGATAACGACGGCCACGGCCGCGGCATGAAACATCGCGCGCCATCCGAAATGGTCCGCGACGAAACCGCTGACGACGCGCGACATCAGGATACCCAGCAGCAGGCCGGTCATGACGGTGCCCACGGTTTTGCCGCGCCGGTCGGGGGACGCCAGGGTGGCGGCCGCCGGCACGATGTCCTGGGCCAGGGTGGCCGACAGTCCGATCGCGAAGCTGGCGGCCAGCAGCGCGCCTATCGATGGCGCGATGCCGCTCAGCACCAGCGCGACCGCCAGCAGGGCGGTCTTGACCAGGATGATGCGTTTTCTGTCATAGCGATCGCCCAGCGGCGCCAGGAACAGGATGCCGGCGGCATACCCGAGCTGGGTCAGGGTCGGCAGCCAGCCGACCGTCCGGGCTCCGGCATGGATATCGGGGCCCAGGATGCCGAGCATGGGCTGGCTGTAGTAGAGGGAGGCAACGCTCAGGCCGGCGGCAACCGCCAGCAGCAGAAGGAGGGCGGTGGACAACGGGGCCGGGGCGGCCGGGCCGTCATGCGTGGGACGAATATTTGACATGATGAAATCCGGGTAAGTGGGCAGTGTCGCTATTCTGGGCACCGCAGCGTCGTAACGGTAGACGACGCACACGCACATCGGTTATACGTATCGCGTATGAACGAGCTGATTTCCGGGCAGGGCGGAGCGGACCGCCTGACGCTGATCGATACCTTCGTCCGCATCGTCAACGCCGGCAGCCTCAGCGCCGCGGCCGAGCAATTGGGGGCCACGCAGCCCACGGTAAGCCGCCGGCTGCAGGCCCTGGAACGCGCCGTCGGCGTGCGGCTGATCCAGCGATCCACGCACGGCATGCAGTTGACGGAGGACGGCCGGCGCTGCTACGACCGCGCGGAGGAATTGATTGCGTCCTGGCAGGCTTTCGACAGCGAAGTGCGCGGTGCCGGCCAGCAACCGGTCGGCACCCTGCGCGTCGTCGTGCCGCACGCCTTCGGGCAGCAGCAGTTCGTCGGTCCCCTGGCGGTCTACCTGGAGCGCTATCCCGGAATGCGGGTGGAATGGCTGCTCAACGATCGCATGCCGGACTTCGTGGCCGACGGCGTGGATTGCGCGATCCGTGTCGGCGAAGTGCGCGATGAGTCCGTGGTGGCGCTGAAGCTGGGCGATGTGCCCCGCATCATCGTGGGCGCTCCCGCGTTGCTGGAACGCGGACGCGTGCCGGCGCATCCCGCCGATCTGGGACGATTGCCCTGGCTGGCGCTGCGTACCTTCTATCGCGACGAGATTGCCCTTAGCCATATCGGCACCGGCGAATCGGTCCGGCTGTCCATCCAGCCGCGCATGTCCACCGATAGTTTGTACGCCCTGCGTACGGCCGCCATGCTGGGGCTGGGCGTCTGCGTTGCGTCCGGATGGGTGTTCGAGGACGACCTGCGGGCGGGCCGCCTGCGGCAACTGGCGCCGCAATGGCAGGCGCCCGCGCTGCCGCTGTACCTCGTCTATCCCGCCAGCAGGCTGCAACCGCGGCGGCTGCGCTGTTTCATCGATACGATGCGGGCGGAACTCGCACCCGGGCTTTACGCCCCCGGTGACGCGGGTTGATCCCGCAGGATCGGTGCGCGGTCTCCGGAGCGGATCGCCGGCGGCCGCGGCCCCGCGTCGGCCCGCGGTCGCCTACCAGTCCCGCACCGAACCATCCGGCCCGATGGGCGCATACGGCGTCAGGTCCTTTTTGGGCTGCGCGGCCAGCACTGCATCGTTCAATTCGATGCCCAGGCCTGGCGCCTCCGGCACGATCAGATAACCCCGCTCCAGCCGCAGCGGCTGGTTGACCATGTCGCGCTTTGGGGGCTGGTCTTCGCCCACGTATTCCTGCAAGGCGAAGTTCGGAATGCAGGCATCCAGTTGCACGCATGCGGCCGTCGACACCGGCGAGAGCGGATTGTGCGGAATGACTTTCACGTGGTGCGCCTCGGCCAGTGCGGCGGCCTTCTTGCTGCCGGTCAGTCCCAGGCATACGCAAATGTCGGGGCGGATATAGTCGCAGCCGTTGTGCGCCAGCAGATCCTGGAACTGGTAAATGGACGTGAAGCGTTCGCCGGTGGCGATAGGCAGCCCGCACCGGGCCTGGACCACGCCCATGCGGGCGGGGCTGTCCGAACGCATGGGATCTTCGTAGAAGAACGGCTTGAAGGCTTGCAGCCGCTGGGCCAGCGCGATCGATTCGGCCGGGTCCATCTGCCGGTGCAGTTCGATGCACAGGTCCGCATCCTTGCCCACGGCCTCGTGCAGCGCGCCGACGCGCTCCACGGCGTCGCTTGCCCAGGATTCGAAGGACGGATGCAGGTGAAAATCGTCGCGGAATGGCGAAAAGCGCAGGGCGGTAAACCCTTGGGACTGCTTGGCGCGGGCGTCCGCGATCAGGTCTTCCACGCTGCTGCCATGTACGTGTACATAGCAGCGCACGCGGTCGCGCGTCTTGCCGCCCATCAAGTCGTAGATCGGCACGCCATGTCGCTTGCCCTTGATGTCCCATAAGGCGATGTCGATCGCCGAGATCGCCGCCGACAGGACCGCGCCGGTGAAGTGCATGCTGCGTTGCAGGTATTGGGCGTGATGCTCGATCAGGTTGGCATCCTTGCCGATCAGATAGCTGCCCATGTGCTCGATCATGGACGCCGTCGGACCGGGCCAGGCGTGCACGCCCGCTTCGCCGATTCCCGTGGTCCCGTCTTCGCAGGTAATCCGCAGCAGGCACCAGCGATCGACAAGGAAGGTTTCCAGGGCGGCTATCGGGTTGCGCTTCACGGTACTCAATTTGCTTCGACTCCACTGGCCTTGATCACGTCGCTCCACCGGGCCATTTCCGATTTCTGGAATGACGCCAGTTCGGCCGGCGTCTTGAACGCGACGTCGTCCATCGCCACGGATGCGATCTGGTTCGACACCGCGGGGGTGGCGCGGGCCGCCTGCCATTGATCATTGAGCGAGGCGACGATATCGGCGGGCGTTCCCTTGGGGGCATAGATGGCGACCCAGGCCAGCGATTCGACGCCCTTGACGCCCGCTTCGGCCACCGTCGGAATGTCCGGCGCGGAGGCCATGCGTTTGCCGCTGGCGACGCCCAGGGCGCGCACGCGCCCGGCCTTGATCTGCGGGCCCAGCACATTCATGGTCGAGAACATCATGGCGACCTGGCCGCTCATGACGTCGATGGCGCCTTGTCCGTCGCCCTTGTACGGGACATGCACCAGCTTGATACCGGCTGCCTTCGCGAACAGCTCTCCGGTCAGGTGGGCGGCAGTGCCCGTGCCGCCGGACGCATAGGCGATCTGGTTGGGTTTGGCGCGCGCCAGGGCGACGAGGTCGGCGACGCTGTGCACCGGCAGGCTGGCGTTGACGACGAGCACCATCGGTCCCGCGCCCAGCAGGCAGACCGGGATGAAGTCCTTGGCCGGATTGAAACTGAGCGAGTGATACATGTGCGGCGCCACGATCATGACCGTGGGCGTGGTGGCCAGCAGCGTATAGCCATCGCCGGGCGAACGCGCTACCTCGGCCGCCGCCAATGTGCCGCTGGCACCGCCGTGATTCTGCACGACAAAGCTTTGCGATGTGCGCTGCGACAGGCACTGCGCGAACAGGCGGCCCATATAGTCGGTGATGCCGCCCGGCGCCGTGCCGACATATACCTGGACGGCGTGGGTGGGATATTGGGCGGCCTGGGCCAGGCCGGTGCGCATGGCGCAGGCCGCGGCTCCCCAGGCGCCCAGGTTTTTGAGGGCAGTGCGTCGGTTCATCGGCTGTCTCCGTTTATTTGTCGAGTGCCGCGTATTCTGCGCAAGGGGGCGATAAATAACTAATAGAATATGGGCGCTACCTATAGAGAATTTCGATATCATGACCATCGCCACCTCGGTCCTTGCGTCCCGCCTGATGGTGCATGCCCGTTTGCGCCACATCGAAGCCCTCGTCAAGGTCCGGGAGTTGGGCAGCGTCAAGCGCGCCGCGCAGGCGCTGGGGCTGACCCAGCCTTCCACGACGCACATCCTGCACGACCTGGAGCGGCTGCTCGATTGCCAGTTGTTCACCCGGCACGCGCGCGGCATGACGCCCACGCCAATCGCGCTGGCCTTGCTGCCGTACGCGCGGCGCATCTTGGAGTCCGTGCATGCCTGCGCGGAAGTCACATCCGCCATGACCACCACGGCGGATTCGGTGGTGCGTATCGCGGCGATCACCAGCGCGGTCTCCGGCTTGTTGACGCATGCGCTGCAGCCTTTCAGCCAGCGTCATCCATCCATCTGGCTGAACGTGCTGGAAACGGATGTGCGCGAGATCGGCGAGCTGATCGCGCAGGATGGGATCGACCTGGCGCTGTGCCGCGAACCGGCCATCGTGCCGGAAGGCTGGACCTTCGTTCCGCTGATCGAAGACGCCTATGTCATCGCCGCCGGGCCTTTGCACCCCTTGGCCGGGCGGCGCAATCTGGCGCTGAAGACCTTGTTCAAGGAAACGTGGATCCTTGTGCCTTCGCCGGCGTCGCCGCGCTATGCCTTCGATCAATTGATCGAAGGCGCGGATGCCAACCCCGCGATCAAGACGGTGGCCACGCGTTCCCAGACGATCCTGCAGGCTTTCCTGCAGCAGGAACGCCTGATTACTGTCCTGCCCAAAAGCATGATCCAGCATGCGCTGGATCGCGGGCAACTGGTGCAGCTGGACATCGCGCTGCCGCTCTACTGCGAGCCCCTGGGCATGCTCACGCCTGTCGAGGGCGCCGGCGCCGCCGCGATCGCCTTTTCGCGTTTTCTTGTCGAACGCCTGCCTGGGCTGCTGGGGCGCGGGACGGGCTGAAACCCGCCGCCGCGCCAGGTCCGACCGCCCCGGTACTGGGCCGGGAGCTTCGTGCGCGATGGGAAATCAGTGTGCGCCGTCCTGCAAGCGTTCAAGGTCGGCGAGCAAGCCTGGGCCGTTGGGCTGCCATCCCAATGCCGCGCGCGTCAGCGCGCTGGAGGCCGGGACGTCGTGCTGCGCGAACATCGCCAGCCAGCCGAAATACGCGGCGGCCTCGGTGGGATCGAGGGATTGGACCGGCAGTCCCAGCCGCCGTCCCAGGGTATGGGCAATGTCGCGCAACGGGACGCCCTCTTCCGCGACCGCGTGGTATTTCGCGCCGGGGGCCGCGCGTTCCACCGCCAGCCGGTAAAGCCGGGCGACATCGGTGACGTGCGCCGCCGGCCAGCGGTTGCCGCCTTCCCCGATGTAGGCCAGGACGCCTTTTTCCCGCGCCAGTGCGACCAGGTACGTAATAAGCCCCTGGCGGGCCGTGTCGTGCACCTGTGGAAGCCGGACCACCGACACGTTCGTTCCATTCGCGAGGGCATCCGCGGCGGCTTCTTCCGAAGCGGCGCGTGGAATCGTGGCGGAGGTAATCACCGGACCGTCCTCCGTGGCGAGCTGGCCCGGCCCCGGACTGGCCAGTCCGGTCCCCGACGTGACGATCAAGGGCTTGTCCGTCCCGGCAAGCGCCGAAGCGAGAACCTGGATGATGCGCCTGTCGTCTTCGCAGTTCTGCTTGAACCTGGAAAAGTCGTGATTGAACGCCAGGTGGATGACGCCATCGGCGCGGGCCGTGCCTTGCGCGAGGCTATCCGGATCTTCCAGCGACCCGCGATGGACGGTCGCGCCGGCGGCGGCGAGCAAGCCGGCTTTTTCCTCCGAGCGGCACAGGCCCGCTACCTGGTGGCCGCAAGCGATCAGTTCGCGCACAACCGCCGTCCCGATGAAGCCTGTAGCGCCGGTGATGAAGATACGCATGAAAAGAGTCTCCGAAATGGGGAGGAGACAATCTGCGCCTATCCTTTATCCTGGTAAATTAGTTTCCTTATCAGGGTATAAGTTTTAACAGCATGGCTGTCATCGACACGGACGTCAACCGACTCGGCAACTATCTGCGGCACCGGCGCGAAAAGCTGGATCCGGCGGCGTTCGGCTTTTCCGGCGGCCGGCGCCGCACGCCGGGCCTGCGTCGCGAAGAGGTCGCCCATCGGGCCCATATCAGCCCCACGTGGTACACGTGGCTGGAACAAGGGCGGGGCGGCGCGCCATCCGCGGAGGTGCTCGACCGCATTGCCGGCGCCTTGATGCTGACGGACGTCGAGCGCGAGCATCTTTTCCTGCTGGGGCTGGGGCATCCGCCTGACGTGCGCTATCGCAAGGAAGCGGGCGTCAGCCCGCGGCTGCAACGCGTGCTCGATGCCCTGGACCCGGTCCCCGCGCTGGTCAGGACGGCCACCTGGGATGTCGTCGCGTGGAATCGCGCGGCGACCGTCATGCTGACCGATTACGGCGCGCTACCGCCGCGCCAGCGCAACATCCTGAGAATCGTCTTCCTGGACCCGCGCGCACGCGCGTTGCAGTACGACTGGGAAAGCGTGGCACGCTTCGTGGTGGGGGCTTTCAGGGTGGATGCCGCCCGGGCGGGCGCGGCGGCGGAAGTGGAGCCCCTGGTCAATGAACTCTGCCTGCTCAGCCCGGAGTTCAAGGCAATGTGGGACGCCAACGACGTTCAAGGCGCGCATGGCGAGGCGGTCAAGCATATCCGTCATCCCGTGCTGGGGCCGTTGAGTTTCGAGTATTCGGCCTTTGCCGTGGATGGCAGGCCCGACCTTGGCATGGTCGTCTACAACCCCGCGACGCCGGAGGACGCCCGGCGTATCGAATCGCTGATAACCCCGGGGCCGAAAGGCGTATAGAGGGGCCGGGGCCATCGGCAAACCGACCGGTGCCGATCGCGCGAAGACCCGTCAGGTTCGCTTGCCGGCGAGGCCTTTGCCGTCGCCGTTCTCCCCGTCCCGATCTTCCATCTCCGAGGCCACCGCGGCGTGATTGATCATCGCCACCAGCGATACCCCGCCGATGATGTTGCCCAGCAGCGTAGGGGCGAAGAAGCGGATAAGGAAGTCGCCTGCCGTCGCCTGGTGCGTGAATACCGCATAGGCCGCCTCTACCGATCCGGCGATGATGTGCGACAGATGGCTGACCCCCACGATGTAGCTGATGAACAGGATGGTGAGCAGGCGTGCCGCGCGGGCGCTCGGCAGTAGCCATACCATCAATGCGATCAGCCAGCCGGCGAATACGGCCCGCAGCACGGTGGGCCAGAATGCATCCGGCATGGCCTGCATGGCCAGCGTTCCCAGGCTGTGCACCACTTCCGCTTGAAACACGCCCGGCACGAGCAGCAGCGCGGCAAACGCGATCGTCCCCGCGACGTTCACCGCCAGCACGACCGCCCATAGACGCAGGGCGGCGAGCAGGGTGCGCGCATCGCGGTGCATCAGTACCGGCAGGACCACCGTCAGGGTGCTTTCGGTGAAGAGCTGCTGCCGCCCCAGGATGACGATCACGAAGCCGGTGCAGTAGCCCAGGCCGGCGACCAGATGCCGCCACGATGTGTCCGGCATGCCGGCCGCGAGAACGGCCTGGACCAGGAATGAGAAGCCCATGGACAGGCCGGCGGCCAGGGCCGACCAGGCCAGTGCGCCGACCGGGCGCTGCAGCGCGGCTTCGCCTTCCTCGCGGACGACCTCATGGATGACCAGGGCCGGCGGCGTGGAATGCCGGACCGCCTGCCCTTGTTCGTCCGTCGACAGGTGGGGCGAGTGGCCCCCGGCATCTCGGTGATCGGGCATAGTGATCCTTCGCGGACGCCTGCACCGCGTGGGAGGTAGGGGGGCGCATGCACGGCGGCATGCGGGTGACTGCGGGTCGGGAAAACCCTATGCCGACGGGCGCGTGTTGCGCCGCATGGCGTCCTCGGGATCCGCCGGGTTGCTATCGCCGAAGCCGGCAGTTTCGCCGCTTTCTCCAGGCGCGTACAGCGTCCCCTGGTGCGGATGAGAGGGCGCGTTGCGCTGCTGCCGTCCCATCTGCTTTTTCGCCATCCTGTCCGCCAGGCCGGGCAACAGCTTGAACATGGTGGTATTGATCACCGATAGCGCGCCGACCTTCACTTCGCGATCGGGATCGGCCGCGGCTTCGAGGATGGCCGCGGCCACTTTTTCCGCGGGGATCATCGGCGACGGCAGCTTGGCGGCCTGGTCCATATAGTTGGCCGCATGTTCGGGAAACGGCGTATCGACCGCCGTGGGCTGGATCAGCGTGACGGATACCGGCGCCTTGTCGGCTTCCAGCTCGATACGCAATGCATCAGTAAAACCTTTCACGGCGTGCTTGCTCGCGGAATACATGCCCTGCAGCGGCACGGAGGCATCCGAGACCTCGCTTCCCACATTGATGAGCGCGCCGCCATGGGCCTTGAGCAGGGGCAGGGCGGCGAGCGATCCATGCACCACACCCCAGAAATTGACCTGGAAAAGCCGCTGGGCATCTTCTTCCGGGGTCTCGTCGAGGCGTCCGAAGATGGAGAGCCCCGCATTATTGACCCAGGTATCCACGTGGCCGTACCGCTCCATGGCCACGCGGGCCACCCGGTCCATATCGTCCCGTACCGATACGTCCGCCTCTACGGCGACGGCATCGAAACCATCGCGGACGAGTTCGGCGGCGACGTGTTCCAGCGTACTGCGGCTGCGCGCGGCCATCACGACGCGAGCGCCTTGATGGGCGGCCAGCATGGCGGTCGCCAGCCCGATGCCGCTGGAGGCCCCCGTTATGACGATGACTTGTTCGGCGACGGGCTTGAGTTTAAGGGCCATGGCGGTTCTCCGGTGGGGGACGCGGAGCGCACTGCAATCGCCATGCCGGATGGTCGTCGAAGCGTCGCCAGGTGCGTGTCACGCACCCGTCAGCCCGCCGAAGAAACGCGTCGCGTTCGATTCCAGCCCTTCGATGTAATACCCGCCTTCCTGCACGACCAGCGTCGGCAGCTTCAGCGCCCCGACTTCCTGCCCCAGGCGCTCGAAGCCGCGCTGGCTGACGGCGACCTTCGCTTGCGGGTCTTTTTCGAAGATGTCGAAGCCCAGCGCCAGTACCAGCGCGTCGGGTTGGAAGAGGGTAATCGCGCGCAGGGCCTGCGCGAGGCGGTCGAAGAATACCCCTTCGGGCGATCCGTGCGGCATGGGCAGGTTGATGTTGTAGCCGTAGCCTTCGCCTTCGCCGCGTTCGTCCTCGAAGCCCGCGACGGCGGGATAGAAGTTGTGCGGATCGCCGTGGATGGATACATAGAGCACGTCGCTGCGGGTGTAGAAGATTTCCTGGATGCCCTGTCCGTGGTGCATGTCGGTATCCAGGATCGCCACCTTGGGGTACTTCGCGGTCAGCTGTTGGGCGGCGATGGCGGCATTGTTCAGGTAGCAGAAGCCGCCCGCGCCGTCGCGCCGCGCATGGTGGCCGGGCGGCCGGCAAATGGCGTAGGCGTGCCGATCCCCCGCGATCAAGGCCTGCGCCCCGGCAATGGCGCCTTGCGCGGACCAATAGGCGGAATGCCAGGTGTGTTCGCCCACCGGGCAGCTACCGTCGGCCAGGTAGCGACCGGCCTGGGCGAGCACGCCGCGCAGCGGATTGCGCTCGCGCACGAAAATGGTCGACATGACTTCCTCGCCCCAGTCCTCCGGCATGCGCTTCCATTGCTCGTGCGCGGATTGCAGGAAGCGCAGGTAGTCCAGCGAGTGGACGGCGGCAATGGCGCCGGCCCCATGGTCGGCCGGCGCCAGCACATCGAAGCCCAGCTTGCGGGAGGCCTGCACCAAGCCGTCCAGACGCGAAGGAATTTCCTGCGGATCGCGCATCTTGCCGCGCGAAAAATACGTGCGTGGGTGATGGAGTTTCTGGTCTTCGTGGAAAAAGGCTTTCATGTCCGTGCGTCCTTATGCCGCGGCGCTACGCCGCTGTCCTCGTGACGGCGGCGGAGCAGGCTGGCGGCTGCCCTCCGACGCCATGCTTTTCCTGGTAAAGCGCGCGCACGTGCAGCCGCGCGTCCTCCAGATGCAGGCGCATCCCCGCCGATGCCGCGGCCACATCGCGCCTGCGCAGGCAGTCAACGATGGGCTGGTGCGTTTCGGCGACGCGCTGCGGGTCCTGGTAGGCCAGCTCGATCAGCGCCATGATCATGCGCAGCTCCGTGCGCATATTCATGAACAGGCGCAGCAGGTAGCCGTTGCCCGAGAGCTCGCAGATCAAGGTATGGAACTCCAGGTCGCGCATCACGCGCTGTGTCTGGGGTGTCGTGGCGGCTCCGGCCACCATGCGCGCCAGTGCCGCCTGCAAGCGCTGCATGCCCGCATCGTCGGCGTTCCTGCAGGCGAGCTCGACCGCTTGCAGTTCCATGTGCAGGCGTACCTGGTACAGGTCGTCGATCTCGCCGGCAGTGATGGTCCGCACCGTGAAGCCGTGGCGCGGGCGGGCGACCACGATACCCTGGCGCTCCAGGCGGCGCGCGGCTTCCCGCACGGGTGCGCGGCTGATGCCCATGCGGCGCGCCAGGTCGGCCTCGACGATGCGGCCGCCCGGAGGAAGACGGCCTTCGGCGATCGCATGTATCAACTGGGCCTCGACCTCTGCCACCAGATCGGTGCTCGAAATGGAGGCGAAGCCCCCAACGTCGTCCTGCGTCGTGGTCGTGTTCATCATGGGGCCGTGGACTTGCCGCCGTGGGGTACGCCGGGGGGCGGATCGTGACGGGCGGCTGCTTGTTCGCATATTGCCATGCCGCGGACCTCGCCGTTGGCTTCACCGTCGGCCGAAGGCCGCGTCCGGGGCAGCGCGAGCCATGCGCCGCTGCCTATGATGAGCGCGATGCCGGCCATTGCGACGGCGTCGGGCGGCCTGTCGAACCAGAAGGCGCTGATCAGGACGGCCAGCATCAGCTGGATATAGTTCAAGGGCGCCAGGACGGACGCCTGCACGCGGCGGAAGGCGGCCAGCAGTAGCAGCTGGGCCAGGCCGCTGCACGCGCCGCCGGCGAGCAGCAGCAGAAGCTGCGGCCATTCGGGCCATGGAGAGGGCAGGACAAAGAAGGCGGGCGTGCCGGTGATGACCAGGCAGGCCAGGGCCATGTAGGCGTATTGCACCGGCGCGGCGACCAGGCCCGAGAGCCGGCGCGTCAACAGCTGGAAGAACGCGTAGCACACCGCGGCGATGGCCATCAGCACGGTCCCCGCCCACGGCAGGTCGCCGCCAGGCCGGACGATCAGCAGCATGCCCGCGAAGCCGGCGATGACGGCGCTCCATTGCATGGGGCCGACCCGCTCGCCCAGCAGCCAGGGCGAGAGCGCCACCATGATCAGGGGCGAGGTGAAATAGATCGCCGTCGCCTCGGCCAGTGGCATGATGGTCAGGGCCGTCATGAAGGCAGTCGCCACGCAGGCCAGCGCCACGCTGCGCGCCAGCAGCAATCGGCGATGCGGCGCGCGCCACACGCGCCATGGCAGGCCACGGCGCGTGTCCCGCGCCAGCCAGAGCAGGGCGATTGTGCTGACCGCGATGTAGCGCGTCAGATTCATGAAGGGCGACGAATACGTCGCCAGCATCTGCTTGCAAAACGCATCGTAGGTGGCGAAGGCGCACAAGGCGGCGAGAAACAGCGCGATCCCGTTGCGCACGGATGCGGTGGGTCCATCGGCAGCGGTAGCGGCGGCCGCGGGGGCTTTCATTTCAGTAACCCCGGGCCGGATCGACGGCCACCATGGCGGCATTGCCCTGCAGGACCCGCGCCAGGTTGATTCTGGTCTGGCGGGCGATCGCACGCGCGGGCGTGCGCGAGGCGATGTGCGGCGTGACCAATACCCGGGGATGCGTCCAGTAGGGATGGTTCGCCGGCAGCGGTTCCTCCGTGAAGGTGTCCAGCGTGGCGTAGCCCAGTTGACCGTCGTCCAGGGCGCGCAGCAGGTCGCCTTCCACCACATGGGCGCCGCGGCCCACGTTGATCAGGTGGGCGCCCCGGGGCAAGCGCGCGAAGCATTCCGCGCCCAGGATGCCGTGGGTTTCCGGCGTGTAAGGCAACAGGCAGACCAGGGTGTCGCAGCCGGCCAGGAAGGCCGTGCGCTGTGACTCGCCGTGAAATCGCGCGATGTCGCCAGGCAGCCCGGACTTGGCGGTGCGGCTCCAGCCGCTGACGCGGTAGCCGATGGCATGCAAGGCAAGCGCGCAGCGTGTCCCCAGGGCGCCCAGGCCGGCGATGCCCACGCGGTGGGCGCCGGGCGGTTCCACGGGCTGCTCCTGCCATACGTGCGCCGCGGCCGAGGCCACATAGTCCTGCATGTGGCGTTGCCGGTGCGTCACCGCCCAGCACACATAGGCGGCCATGCTCGCCGCCAGGTCGGTATCGACCATGCGGCACAAGGGCACCGCGGGCAGTGCGGGGTCGCCGGTGATGTGATCGATGCCGGCGGCGATGGACTGTATCAGCTTCAGCCCGGGCATGCGGGCCAGCAAGCCGCGCGGCGGCATCCAGCACACCGCCGCGTCGATCGTCCGCAGGTCGCCCAGCGCAGCCTGCACGCATACCTCGGCCTCGGGAAACAGTTCGGCGAAGGCCGGCAGCAGGTATGCCATATCGAGCTGTGTGCTGAGCAAGGCAACGCGCGGGCGCCGGCCCTGGAATGCGGCGGAGGGCGCCGCGTCGCCCAAGGCTGCCCTGTCCGCGGCGTTCATCGGGATATCGGTCATCGTCGTTCCGTCTTTTCTTACGCCATCCGGGCCTGCGCATCTTCGATGCGCGCCAGCCTGGGCACGGCATCGATCAACGTGCGCGTATACGCGTGTTGCGGGGCGCGCAGCACTTCGGCGGTGGCGCCGTATTCGACGATACGCCCGCGCTGCATGACGGCGATGTGATCGCACATTTCCCCGGCCACGCGCAGATCGTGGGTGATGAACACCATGGCCAGCTTGAACTGCTCGCGCACGCGGGCGAACAGTTCCAGGACCTGCGCCTGGACCGAAACGTCCAGTGCGGAAACCGGTTCGTCGGCGACCAGCAGTTCCGGCTCCATCGCCAGGGCGCGCGCGATGCCGATGCGCTGGCGCTGCCCGCCGGAGAATTCATGCGGATAGCGGCCGGCGGCCTCCGGCCCCAGGCCGACCAGGCGCAGCAATTCGATCGCCTTTGCCATGGCCTGCTTTTTCGGGGTGCCTTGGGCGATGGGCCCGGCTGCGATGGCCGCGCCGATGCGATGGCGAGGGTTCAAGGACGCATAGGGATCCTGGAAGACCATCTGGATGCGGCCCTGGGATTGTTCCTGGAAACGCGGACCGGAAAGCAGGTTCTGGCCTTTGAACAGGATGCGCCCGCCATCGAACGGCTGCAGGCCGACGATGCAGCGTCCTACCGTGGATTTGCCTGAGCCGGACTCTCCCACCAGTCCCAGGGTCTGCCCACGGCGCAGGGTGAAGCTGACGTCGCTGGCGGCCTGTACCTCCCGGCCGCGGCGAAACAGGCTGCCCGCCGTCGCATAGGTTTTGCATAGCCCTTGTACCTGAAGGACATGCAGCGAATCCGGCGCCTCGGCGGGGCGCGGCCTGCCGTGCGGGATGGCGGCGATCAGCTGCCGCGTGTACGGCTGGCGGGGCTGCGATAGCACTTGGGCCGCGGGGCCGGATTCCACCACGTTGCCGGTCTGCATGACCACGACGTGGTCGGCGATCTCCGCGACCACCCCGAAATCGTGGGTGATGAAAAGCAGGGCGGTGCCCCGGCGCCGCTGCAACTCCCGCATCAACGCCAGGATCTGCGCCTGCGTGGTCACGTCCAGCGCCGTGGTCGGCTCGTCGGCGATCAGCAGCCGTGGCTCCAGCGCCAGGGCGCAGGCGATCATGACGCGTTGCCGTTGTCCGCCGGACAGCCGGAAGGGATAGGCGTCCATCAACAGTTCCGGATCGGGCAGCCCCACATCGGCCAGGGCGGCAACGATGCGGCGGCGCTTTTCCGCGGTGGGCAGCCTGACGTGCGCGTCGAAGACTTCGGCGATCTGCTCGCCGATGCGCATGACGGGATTCAGCGCGGACATCGGTTCCTGGAAGACCATACCCATGCGGCAGCCCCGCAGCGCGCGCAGCCGGCCTTCATCCAGGGCCAGCAGATCCTGCCCTTCGAACAGGATGCGGCCGGCAACGGGTTGCACGGCGGGCCGCGGCAGCAGGCCCATGACGGCATTGGCGATCATCGATTTGCCCGAGCCGGATTCGCCGACGACACACAGCGTCTGGCCGGGCAGGATGGAAAACGAAGCCTCGCGTACCGCCAGCTCGCGATCGCCGCCCTTGGGCAGCCGAATGCTCAGGCCCTGTACCTCCAGCACCGGCGCCGTATCGCCGCCCGCGCCAGGCGCGTTGGCCACGCTCATCGGTTTCTCCCGTCCAGCCGGGCGTTCAGGCCGTCGTTCAGCCCCTCGCCCACCAGGTTCAGCGCCAGGACGGTCAGGAGGATGGCCAGGCCGGGGAATACCGCCATCCACCACGCCTGCTGCAGCACGCTGCGCGCGGAGCCGACCATGTAGCCCCAGCTCATCTCGTTGGGGTCGCCCAGGCCCAGGAAGCTCAGGCTGGATTCCAGCAGGATGCTGGTGGCCACCATCAGCGAGGCCATCACCACGATGGGCGACGCCGCGTTGGGCAGGATTTGCGTCAGGATGATGCGTGGGGTCGATTGCCCCGCCAGACGCGCAGCGGCGACGAAATCGCGCTGCCTCAGGGTAAGGAATTCCCCGCGCACCAGGCGGGCTACCGGAGGCCAGGACACCACGCCTATCGCCGCCACGATGGATCGCACGGAGGGCTGGAAGATGGCAACCAGCACGATGGCCAGCGCGAAACTGGGTACGCACTGGAAAAGTTCGGTGAAGCGCATCAGCGCCGCGTCGATCCAACGGCCGAAGTAGCCGGCCACGGCGCCGATGCTCACGCCGATCAGTACCGACACCGCGGTGGACACCACGCCGATCAACAGCGAGACCCGGGCGCCATAAATGACGCCGGACAGGATGTCGCGGCCCAGGGTGTCCGTGCCCATCAGGACGCCCGGCTCGGCACCCGGCGCCAGGAAGGGCATCTGCGTCATGTCCCAGGGGTTGCCGGGGGCGAACATGGGGCCGAAGATGGCCGCCCCCGCGGCCGCGATCAGCACCAGCAGGCCGATCACCGCGCCCTTGTTGCGGCAGAAGCGCCGCCAGAATGCACTGCTCATGGGTTTTCCCCTTTGTTCCGCCCAGGCATGGTGGGCAGCCTCTAGTTCAACTCGATGCGCGGATCGACCAAGGTGTAGACGAAGTCGGTGATCAGGTTGAAGACCACCGCCATGGCTGCGGCCACCAGGAAGCACCCCAGCAGCAGGTTGTAGTCGCGCTGCATCAACGCATCGAACATCAGCCGGCCGATACCCGGCCAGGCGAATACGGTTTCCGTCAGGACCGCGCCGCCTATCAGGCTGCCGGCCTGGATGCCCGCCAGCGTCACCACGGGCAGCAAGGCATTGCGCAGGATGTGGGCGCGCTGTATCCGGCCGGGCCGCAGGCCCTTGGCGCGTGCGGTCTTGACGAAATCCATCTGCGCCACTTCCAGCATCGAGGCGCGCGTCATGCGTGCATAGACGGCCATATAGAACAGCGCCAGCGTCAGCGCCGGCAGGACCAGATGCTTGGCGATATCCCATGCCAGGGCCATGCCGTGCAGGTCCGCGCCCACGGTGAAGTAGCCGAAGCCGGGCAGGACGCCGAGTTTGACGGTGAACAGCAGCACCGCCATCATCGCCAGCCAATAGAGCGGAGTCGCATAGAACACCAGCGAGACCACGGTGACCAGGCTGTCCACCCAACTGCCGGCGCGGCGGCTGGCCAGCGCGCCCGCCATCACCCCAAGGACCAGCGATAGCACGAAAGCGCTGCCGGTCAGCAGCAGCGTCGCCGGCAGGCGGTCCGCGATCAGATCGATCACGGGCTGCTGCTGGCGGTACGAATATCCCAGGTCCAGGTGGACGACGTGCTTCAGGTATGTGAACAGCTGGGTGCCCAGGGGTTGGTCCAGGCCGAACTGCCGGCGCAACTGCGACACGAACTGCGCGTCGGAAGCGCCGGCCTCGCCCGCCATGACCGCCACCGGATCGCCCGGGGCGGCGCGTATCAGCAGGAAATTGACGGTGGCGATCAGCATCAGGGCCGCGAGGCCCTGTGCCAGCCGGGTCAGCATGAATTGCAGGCGTCTCATTGCTCGCGGGTCAACCGAGCCAGGCGCGGCTGAGGCTGTCGTTCAATCCGATGGCGGAACTGACCGGGTCATGCACCTTGGTGCGGTACAGGGTGGGAAACTCGATCTCGTGCAGCCAGGCCACCGGCACTTCCTGCAGCAGGATCTTCTGCACCTGCAGATAGAGTTCGGCCCGTTGCTTCGGATCGACCGCCCGCGCCGCGCTGGCGAACAGTTCGTCCACCTTGGGGTTGCGATAGCCCTCGACGTTGTTGAACGGCGAACCCTTGGCAATGGTGCTGCTGGTGTAGTTGCGCGCGACCCCCAGCGCCGGGTCGCCGTACTGGTACACATAGGTGAACGCGATGTCGTAATCCCATTCGTTCAGCCGCTGGTTCCAGCCCGCGACATCCGTGGGCGTGATGTCGATCTTGACCCCCGCCTGCATCAGGTTCTGCCGCACGATCTCTGCCTGGCGCTGCCACGTCTCGCCATAGGGCAGGGGCAGCAGGCGCAGCGGTTCGCCCTTGTAGCCGGATTCCGCCAGCAACTGTTTGGCCTTGTTCAAGTCGTGTGGATACTTGGCTACATCGTCGCTGTAGTACTTGATGTGGCTGTTGAAGGGGCCGGTGGCGACCTTGGCATAACCCTGGTAGGCGATCTTGACCATGGCGTCGCGGTTGATCGCGTACATGACGGCCTGCCGGAACTTGATGTTGTCCATCGGCGCCTTGCGGTTGTTGAGCCACAGCCAGGATTGCGGGGCGAAGAACTCCCAGCCCTTGGTCGTGACGGCCGCGCCGGGCAGCTTGGCCAGCCGCGCGACGTCGAAGAACTCCACCGCCCCGCCCGGCACGATGTCGACCTTGCCCGATTCGAAGGCCGCCGCGCGCGAGGCAGCATCGGGGATCACATGGAAGTAGACATTGTCGACCAGGGGCAGGTCCTTGATGTGGTACTTGTCGTTGGCCACCAGGTGGATGTACGAACCTTTCACCCACTCCTTGAACTTGAAGGGCCCCGTCCCGATGGGCGTGTTGTTGGCCGGGTTGGCGAGGAAGTCCGTGCCTTCGTAGATATGCTTCGGCACCATGGGCATGGAGCCGTTTTCGAACAGGCCCATGAACGGCCCGAAGGGATACTTCAGCTTGAACTCGACAGTGAGCGGATCCAGGGCCTTGATGGTGTCCACGGCGTCCAGATTGCCGCGCAGCCGCGCGTGCGTCTTGCGCAGGAAAACGTCGACGGAGAACACGACGTCGTCGGCGGTGAAGGGCTTGCCGTCGTGCCAGCTGACGTCCGGCTTGAGCTTGAAGGTATAGGTCAGGCCGTCGCCGCTCATGGTCCACGATGTGGCCAGTTGCGGGTGCGGTTGCAGTTTCTCGTCGTAGCGCAGCAGGCCTTCGTAGATATTGCCGGCCACCATCTGGGCGGGGCCGTTCTGGATGATGCCCAGCATCAGTCCGGGCGGTTCCGGTTGCACGATCACGTTCAGGGTGCCGCCCTTCCTGGCTTGCGCCAGCGCTGACAAGGGGACCCCTGCGATGGAAATGCCCAGGCCGGCGGCGCCCAGCTTCATTAGCTCACGACGATTCATGACTGGCGGATCCTTCTGGATAAGCGAAATGGATGTGGGGCGCCGCGCGTCCGGGCGCCGGCGGGGGGACGTCAGTCCCGGTAGGAGGCGCTGGTGGGCGGCTCCAGGCGCTGGAGCATCGCGCGCCATTCGCGCGCATGCGGGTCGCCGTGTCCCGGCAGGCGGTTGGTGTCGCCGCTTTCGTACTGGCGCGCAGTGCGCTCGGCGACTTCACCGGTCACGGGCTGGATGGGCTGGCCGCTGGCCTGGATCGCCATCTGCACACGGCAGGCGCGCTCCAGGTTCACATGCAGGATGAAAGCCTCGGCCACGGTGCGCCCCAACGTAAGCAGGCCATGGTTGCGCAGGATCATGGCGCGCGCGTGGGGGCCAAGGTCCTCGATCAGGCGCCGTCGCTCCTCGTGATCCAGGGCGATGCCTTCGTACTCGTGGTAGACGACGCGGTTGTAGAACTGCAGTGCCCATTGGTTGCACGGCTGAAGGCCGCACGCCAGCGAAGATACCGCCACGCCCGCGACGGTATGGGTGTGCAGGACGCAGGCAGCGTCATGTCGCGCCATATGCACGGCGCTATGGATGGTGAAGCCGGCGGGATTCACGTCATGGCCGTTGGGTTCGACGATGCGGCCTTCCAGGTCGATCTTGACCAGGGAGGATGCGGTGATGTCGCGAAACAGCATGCCGAAGGGGTTGATCAGGAACTGGTCTTCCGTGCCCGGCACGCGCGCGGAGATGTGGGTATAGATGCTGTCGTCCATACCGTAATGGGCGACCAGCCGATAGGCGGCCGCGAGGTCGACGCGCATCTGGCGCTCTTCCTCGGACATGACGCTGGGGCGTTGCTGCAGGGTTTGCACTGCCATGGACTCACCTTCGTCGCGTTGATGGCCCGGCCTCGTCGGCGGCCGGGGTGGGGGCGCTGCACAACTGTCGTCTGTCGACAGCTTGCGGCGCTTCCACCTCGCACGGAAGAGGGATTACCCGCAGGGCTAGGGTTATTGCTGAGCTTGCCGGTATGCGCGGCGCGGCCGTGCCGACGGGCGGGGTACATGGCGCCGCGGCGCCCGGCGCGATGTCAGGGCCGTTCGGCTTTTTCGCGATGACGGGACTTCGCGCGCGACCGCCTTTCCCGTTCGCTGCGCGCCTTTTCCAGGCCGGCCTGGTACGACTTGGCGGCCGCCTCGCATCGGGCGTGCAGCACCTCCAGCTCTTTGTCAGTGAGCTTTTCTATCCCCATGAACTCGTCTTCGGCGTTCGATGTCCGGATGAGTTCATCCAGCTTCGTCTGCAAGGCGTGCCCGTCGCGATTCTGGGTGTTCTGAATCAGGAAGACCATCAGAAAGGTGATGATGGTCGTGCCCGTGTTGATGATCAGTTGCCAGGTTTCGGAGTAGTGGAAGATGGGGCCGGTGGCGGCCCAGACCAGGACCAGCAGGACGCAGAAAATGAATGCGTATGGACTGCCGGCCGCGCGTGCCGTTGCGTTGGCGAATTTGGCGAATAGGCGATCCATCGTTGTCTCCCAGTCCCACACGGGCCTGATGGTAGAGCAAACGATGTGCCTTGCGGCGCACCGGCATGGCGCGGGCGTGCCGCCTTGCCGTGCCCGCTTATTTCCTTTTTCGCGGCGCTGTCAGTTCGGCCTTGATCTGCCCCAACTCCTGGACGCAGGGCTCCGCCGCCAGGTCGCTCTGGAATTTTTCCCAGACGTGATCCAGGCAATTGGCGGGTTTCGGGAACCTGTCGCGCAGTTGCTCCGCGCGCAGCAGCATCGCGCGCAGGCGCTTGATTTCATGAAGGAGGGCGATGATGTCGCGCCAGACGATATCGTCCTGGTAAGCACAGGGAGCGCGATCCGGCGTCACCTCGTAGCGGGCGCGGATACGCGCGAGATCGTGATGGGTGAGGGGTGGCCGCAGCGGCATGGTAGAGGAACATATACTATATGGATAAACAGTATATCGCCGGGCGCACGCATGAGCATATGCCGCCGGGCAACCGCAGCGATCCGTGCCGACGTCCGCCGCCCCGGCAAGGCCGGGGCGAGGCGTCTTTCCGCGTCAACGGGGCGCGGGCATTACTTCTTCGGGCGGGTCGCTTTGCCCGCTCCGAGTTCCGCTCCGGTTTCCGGATTGGAATTCGGATCGGACGCGGTGCGCGCGACCAGGCCTTGCAGCGCCTGGGTTTCTTCCGTCGTCAACTTCTTCACACTGGCCGTGCCGTCGCCATCCTGAGGGCCGGCTTCGGCGGCGCTCGCGACGAACTGGAAGTTCTCGTCGCTGTTCCACGGCCCGCGCGTGTCGCCTTCCCCCTCCGACAGGTTGAAGTACGTATTGGCGAAACGCGGATCCGGCGGCAGCTTGCCCGGCGGGAAATTCGGCTGCATGGAGTACAGCGCTTTTTCGAACGACTTCTGGTGCGACACTTCGCGTGTCATCAGGAACGTCAATGCATCCTTGACTCCGGGATCGTCGGTGACATTGATCAGCCGTTCGTAGATGATCTTCGCCCGCGATTCCGCGGCGATGTTGGAACGTAGATCACAGGCAGGATCGCCGATCGAGTCGATGTAGCCCGCGTTCCACAGCTGGCCGCCCGAATTGGTCAGTGCGGGACCGCCGCCGTACAGCACCTGCGTGACGTGCGAATCGTTGCCCGCTCCGTGGATCGCGCGGTAGAGCTCCGCTTCGGAATCCACGGCTTCGGCCAGCTTGCCCTTCGCGCCCTTGTTCAGCATGGCCACCAGCGTCCCGATCACTTCGAGGTGACTCAACTCCTCGGTCGCGATATCGATCAGCATGTCCTTGCGGCCCGCGTCTTCCTCGGCGACGTACTGGGTGAAATAGCGCATCGCAGCCGCGAGTTCGCCCTGCGGCCCGCCGAACTGCTCCAGAAGCAGGTTGGCCAATCCAGGATTCGTTTCCTGGACGCGCACCGTGTACTGCAATCGCTTGTTGTGAGCGAACATAAGTCCTCCGTTGGGGATATGTGCCGCGAGCCCGCTGCTCGCGATCGACCTACCCCCTACGCAACCGGTATTCCCGGTCGGCGAGAGCGCGGACCTGCGCGGCAATGGCGACCCGTGCCGCGCCGTCGGCGGTGCGCTTTCCGCGTCGTCGGCCGCCGCTTCGCCATGGGCGATGACGGGCATGTCGCTTGCATCGATGGGCCGCGAACCAGGCATAACGCACTGCGTTCGCCACACAAATCATCCGCTGCATACCATCCAGTACAGGAGCACATACATGGCTGCGAAAACCCTTCAGGATCTCTTTCTGCATGAGCTGTCCGATATCTATAGCGCGGAAAAGCAACTTACCAAAGCCTTGCCCAAGATGGCCCGCGCGGCCACCAATCCCGACTTGAAAGCGGCCTTCGAATCGCATTTGCAGGAGACGCAAGGACAGATCGAGCGCATCGACCAGATCGTGGAGAAGTCCGAGCTGCGACTCAAGCGCGTGAAGTGCATGGCCATGGAAGGCCTGGTCGAGGAAGGCAAGGAAATCATCGATGAAATCGAGAAGGGCGCGGTGCTCGACGTGGCCCTGATCGGGGCCGCGCAAAAGGTGGAGCACTACGAGATCGCCAGCTATGGCACGCTGGCCGCGCTTGCCAAGCAACTGGATCAGCAGGACGCGCTGAAGCTCTTGCTGGAGACGCTGCAGGAAGAGAAATCGACCGACGAGAAGCTGACCGGCCTGGCCGGCAAAGTCAATCAGAGCGCCAAGGGCTGACGCCGGGTTGGCGTGCGGTGCCGCCGGCCCCCTCGCCGGCGCCCGCGCCGGGCGGCCATTCCCCGATGGGAGGCACCGCGCGGCGCGGGCATTTCGATGTCTACCAGCGCAGTAGCCGCGGGCCGAGCAAAGCGCCCACCGACGCAGGCAGCAGCATGCCGGCGACATACCATATCGCCCAGAACGCCACGCCCATTTCCGGACAGTGCAGGCAATAGGCGATGGTCGCTATGGCGCCTGCCAGCAGCCCCGAGACAGCGCCGGCCACGCGCAGGCGCGTGGGCGCGAGCCCCTTCATCGCCCAGAACGTGCCGATGAAACCCGGCACCGACAGCAGCGCGATATTGAAAGGGCAGGTGCGCCAGGTGGCCCCGAGCAACATGGGAAGGCGGTCCGGCGCGGCGGCGGCAGCCAGGGTGGCGGCTGCGGCGATCCAAAGGACCGCCGGCGGGATGGCCAGCCATTGCCAGGCCCGGCCGATCGGCATGCCCGGCCGCGACAAGCGCACGGCGAGCAGCAGCGCGGCCGCCGCCACGGCAGTCGGGAAGGCGATCTTGGCCCAGAACAAGGGCGTAACCAGCATGAGGCGGATGTCGGGCCGTATGCCGAATTTTTCTGCCATCAGCAGGACGGCCCCAAGCGCGCCCAGCAGGATGCCCCAGCGATAGCGCCGCGCCACGACGCCGCGGTCCACCGGGGCGACGTTGGATGCCAGCAATGAAATCATGTCGTCGGTTTTCATAGCGTGCCTCGTATTTTTGCCGCCAGCGCCTTGAGCCCGCGGTGCACGCCCACTTTCACCGCGGATTCCGAAAGGCCCGTGATCTGGGCGGTCTCCGCGACCGAAAGCCCCTGAAGCTTGACGTGCAGGATGGGCAGGCGGTGCCTGTCCGGCAGTTGCGCCAGCAGTTTGTCGACATCGCGCCGGGCCTGCGCCGCTTCCTCGTCGGATTCCGCGAAGATTTCCTGCTGGTCGTCCAGGGGCTCGTGCAGCGCATCCTGGCGCGAGCGATGACGCAGATAGTCGGCCACCTTGTAGCGGGCGATGGCGTGGGTCCAGGCGGTCAAGGGCTGTTCGGGCAGATAGGTGTGGCGTCCGTTATGTACGGCGATCAGGATTTCCTGGACGAGATCCTCGATATCGTCGGGCATGCGGTACAGCCGTCTGCGCAAAAATGCACGCAGATGCGCACCCAACGCTTGCAGGAAGGCGTGATAGGCGCACGCGTCGCCATCCAGTCCGGCCATCAGTAGCGTACGCAGCCTGTGCTCGGCGGACGCTGGCGATCCATTTTGCGGTGCTCGGTTCATGACGGCTTCGGTGGCTGGGGGTCCCGAGAATTTTTTCGTGATTCTACGCCCAGGCCGGGATGGCGTACGGGCGCAACGGAAAGGGCTACCACCGCAGGCAGGTGGGGGCGAGCGCGGCGCCGATTCCGGCGGTAACCACGATCGCCAGCACGTGTCCCACGCTCCAGAATGCCAGCGGCATTTCCGGGCAATAGAGGGAATAGACGAGTAGCCCTTGCGCGCCGGCCAGCAGGCCGGCACCCGCGCCGGCCGGTATCAGGCGCGTGGGGGCCAGCCGTCTCATCGCCTGCATGGCCGTGACCAGCGACGGCAGCGATAGCAAGACCACCCCCGCCGTCGTGGCGCGCCAGGTGTCCCCGGCTACCAATTGAAGCCGATAATCGGATGGCGTCGCGAGCTGGAAGCCGGCGGCGACCAGCAGTGTGGTCGCGATGGGGACCGTGGCGGTGAACCAGGCCCATGCCAGCGGCGCGCCGGGACGGGCCAGGCGTTCGGTCAGCTTCAAGGCCGCCGCGATGATCGCCAGGGGAAACGCGAGCCGGATCCAGAACATGGCCGTCAGCAGTTGCTCCGGCATGTCGTCCGCCACGCCGTGCAGGGCCACCAGCAGGGCGGTACTGCCCGCCAATCCGCTCATCAGTGCGCGGTTCAGCGTGCGCGGCACCACACCGCGGTCGATGGGCGCCAGATCGCCGGCCAGCCTGGAAACCAGATCCTGGGTTCTCATTCCGGCAATCCACTCAGGATCGGGGGGAACGGTCGCCGAGCAGCCAGTCGATCGACACGCGTCCGGGGCCCCACGCCGCGATGCCCATCGCCATCGCCGCCCAGGTCAGGTGCACGGGCCAGCCGTCCGGCACCGTCAGTTCGATGACGCAAGTCATCAGCAACACGCCGATGGCGGCGAAGCGTGTTCCCAGGCCCAGCACCAGCAACACCGGGAATGTGACTTCACCGCAGCCGGACAGGAAGGCAAAGACGGCGGGCGCGGGGAACGGATACGGTCCGCCGGGCAGATGTAGTTGGAACTCATCCGTGAACAGCGTGATTGCCGTGTCGTTCAGTTGCAGGAAGCCTTGCCATTTCAGAATGCCGGATTTCCAGAACGGTACGGCCAGCGCAATGCGCAGCAGCAGCTGCACGAACCACGGCTGGCTTATCCGTTCGACCGCGCGCCGGGCCGCCGCGGCTAGCCTGGCGGGACCGCGCGAAGCGGGTTGTCGTCTGTCTGGTACGGCTGACATGATGGTCGGTCTCCGTGAAGAATGCGGGTGAATACGCCGGCTTCGATCATCCCGGCCAGGTTGGCGTGCAGGTCGAAGCCGGCGGCCTGGTTGAATGCGTCCGCGGCCGCCACGGCCAGCGGAGCGCCTTCCAGCAGGCGGATCAGGAAGATCGCCCCGCCCGGCGGCAGGCGCGACACGATGACGTCATGCGCGGGGCGTGTCAGCAGCGCGTCCTCCGCCTCGCTCGAGCACAGCGGCGTCACCGGGCCTTCTGTCCGGTTCATGCTGAATATCGAAACGGCGGGGTAGATGGATCGCACCACCGCGGTGGCGGGGTGCGGCACGAAGCGCACATCCGGCAGGTTTTCCGGGGGGACGGCCGCGAGCGCTTCGGCGGCGAGCGCATCGGCATCGGCGGCATGATAGGCATCCAGCCAGGCGCGTTCGATGCGCGCGGTGTCGGCGAGCCAGGGCATATCCCGCGCGTACTCGTAGGTCTCGATAAAAGCCGGGAAGTCCCTTCCGTACTCGAACAGCAGCGGCGATGCGGGCGGCGTGGCACGGATATGGAAGCGGGCCATCGCGCGAAAGAACTCCACGCCCGTGATGCGCTGGACGGCCGGATAGACGGCGGCCAGGGCGTCGATCAGGCTGACGATGACGTTGTTGCGATAGACGTTGTAGCGCTTGACCACGCCCTTGCCATGCGTGGCGATGACATCCCCCGGCGCCGCGCGGCCGGGGTCCATCAGGCCCGGCGCGAAACAGGCCGCATGGTCGCGCGCCTCGTCGTGTGCGGGATCGGACTCAGGCCGCATGACCGGTCTCCCCGGCCGGCGTGCCCTGGTACGCGGACATGATCCGGTAGGCCGTCCGCGCCTGGGCCCGCAGCACGGGCCAGTCGGGCAGGTTGCTGTCCCATTCGACCAGCGTCGGCCTGGCGCCGATGTGCTCGAGGACACGCTCGTACAGATTCCAGACGGCATCGGCAACGGCACGATCGTGGCTGTCTATCAGCAGCGGCTCGTCTTCATCGTCGCGCTGTTCGTCATGACCGGCCAAGTGGATCTCGCCGACGTGTTCGAGCGGAAATTCGTCCAGATACGCGGTGGCCGGATAGCCGTGATTGGTCGCCGATACGAAGACGTTGTTGACGTCGAGCAGCAGTCCGCAGCCGGTGCGGCGAGCCACCGCGCGGATGAACTCCGTTTCGCTCATCGTCGACGAGGCGAAGGCGATGTAGGTCGATGGATTCTCCAGCAGCAACGGGCGCCGGATGGCCTCCTGGACCTGATCGATGTGCGCGCACACGCGTGCCAGCGTATCCGCGGTGTAGGGCAAGGGCAGGAGGTCGTTGTAGAACGTTCCGCCATGGGTAGACCAGGCGAGGTGTTCCGATACCAGAACCGGTTCGTATCGCAGCACCAGATCGCGGAAACGCGCCAGGTGTTGCGCGTTCAGTGCTTCCGGTCCGCCGATCGACATGCAAACGCCATGCAGGGATAGCGGATAGTCCCGCCGAATGGCGGCCAGGACCCGATGCGGCGGGCCGCCCGCGCCCATATAGTTTTCGGCATGGATCTCGAAGAACGAACCTTCCGGGTCGTCCGCCAGGATGGCGGGGAGGTGTTCATGCTTGAGACTGGTGCCAGCGAGCAGCGGCTCGGCTGGCATGGCGCGATGGGGACAGCCAGGCGCGCGCGGTGCCGCGGATCCGGTCCAGGCGTTCATGACCATCCCCTTCCCGTCGTTCGCCGATCAGGACTTGATCGGGGTGAGCGAGCCGTGGCCGCCGCCCGGAACCTGAATGCTGGTGCAAGTGCCGCCTTGCACGAACTTCCAGGAGTTGCCCTGGAAGTCCTTGGTGGACGTGCCTTGGCAGGTGGTGCCGGGGCCGGCGGCGCAATCGTTTTGGCCTTTCAGGGCAACCCCGTAGCACTTTTCCTTGTGCGCGGCCAGGGCGGCGTTGGCTTCCGCCTTGGTCAGGGGGGCGGCATGGGCGACGGACGCGAAAATGCTGGCGACGGCACTGGCCAGCAGGGCGGAAGTCACGGTGGTTTTTGCGGACATGGGTCTCTCCTGTAAGTGGCTTGGAAGGTATCCGTGACGGATACACAAGCTAATTCGGAGGAGCCGCGCCGCGGGTTACAGGGGACGAGAAATTTATTTTTCGATCCGGATCAGGCGCACCGTGCAAAACAGGTATCCAACCCGATGCCGTACGTCCTGGAGAACTCCTGTGCCGGGACGGGCGGGCTGAACAGATACCCCTGGCCTTCGGCGCAATCGGTGGCCAGCGCATCGCGCTGCGCATGGGTTTCCACCCCTTCGGCGATGGCCTCGACCTTGAAGGCCCGTGCCATGTCCAGTACCGCGCGTACCACGGACGCGTCGCGCTCGGATTCGAGCATGCCCTGGACGAAGGTGCGGTCGATCTTCAGACGGTTCAAGGGATAACGCTTGAGCACGGCTAGCGATGCGTAGCCGGTGCCGAAATCGTCGAAGGCAATGGACACCCCCAACTCGTGCAGCCGGCGCAGCATGCGCAGGACGACTTCATCGTGATCGAGTGCGATGTTCTCGGTGATCTCAAGTTCCAGCGCAGTCGGCGGCAATCCATGCCGCTCCAGGGCTTGCATGACGTCCGCGGCGAGGTCGCCGACATGGAACTGCGCCCTGAACAGGTTGATACCCATGCGGAATTCGCGCGCGCCGGTGTGGCGCCACATCGCGGCCTGCGCGCAGGCTTCGTCCAGCACCCACGCCCCCACGGACGCCGCCAGCGGGCCGTCTTCCAGCGCGGGCAGGAAAGCCGCCGGAGACAGCAGGCCGCGCCGTGGGTGACGCCAGCGGATCAGCGCTTCCGCGCCGACCAGCGCGCCGTCGGACAGCCGCACCTGCGGCTGGTAGAAGAGCACGAATTCCCCATCCGCCACGGCCCGGTGCAGTTCCATGCAGTGCAACCGCCGCGACGTGGCTTCCATCCGCAGCGCCGGCATGAAGGCAAAGGCGTGACCTCTGCCGACCGATTTCGCGCGCGCCAGCGCCAGGTCCGCATCGGCGATCAGCTGCAGCGCTTCCTGTCCCAGAACCGGCGCGACCGCCACGCCGCAGCTTGCCGCGATGTGTACGTCCTGCCCGTCGGTAACGAACGGCGTGGACAAGGCGGCGACGGCCCGCCGCGCGACGTCCATTGCGGGACCGAGCGCGTCGATGCCTGGCAGCAGCGCAGCGAACTCGTCGCCGCCTATGCGGGCCACCGTGGCTTCCGGCCCCGCCAGGGGCAGCAGGCGGCGGCCTACTTCATGCAGCAGACGGTCGCCGACCGAATGGCCGAGCGTGTCGTTGACGTCCTTGAAGTTGTCCAGATCCAGCATCAGGACCGCGGCTGGCTGCGGTTGGGCGAGCGTGGCTTCCACCTGCCGGTAGAAATGATTGCGATTGGCCAGGCCGGTCAGGGGATCGGTACGTGCGAGATGCCGCGCCGCCGCTTCCTCATGGTACCGGGCCGTTACGTCCTGCAGATGGGCATGGAAAGTCATGCATCCGCTTTCGCGCCAGCTGAACAGCGACAGGCCCAGCATGAATCCGCTGCCGTCGCGGCGCCGTCCGTGCAGCGCGGCCGGCATCGCCACGTCCTCTACCGTACCGGCCGCGACGGCGCGCCGCACCAGGTCCTGGAAGTCGACAACGCTATCCCCGGCCAGCAGGGTGTCGAAACTGCGGCCGGCACCCGTGTCTATGTCATAGCCGAGAAGCGCGGCCGCGGCGCTGTTCCATGCGACGACGTCGCGCCGTTGATCGAACCAGACGACCGCGGTGGGCGAATCCTTCGCATAGTCGTCGAAGGGGCGGCGGGCGGATTCGGTGGACACCTCGATGCGGCGAAGCTCCAGCCTGTCCGCGGCGACCTGCGCCAGTTCGCGCAGGCGCTGGCGGTCCTCCGGAGAGAAGTCATGGTGCGGCTTGTCGTCGATGATGCAAAGCGCGCCCAGAGCCAGCCCGTCCGGCGAGCGCAAGGGTACGCCGGCATAAAAGCGCAGTCCTGTCTTGCCGGTCACCAGCGGGTTGTCGTGAAAGCGTTCGTCCAGCGTGGCGTCCGCGACGACCATGACGCCGGCTTCGTTGATGGCATGGGCGCAAAAGGAGGCGTCGCGTGTCTTGTCGACGTCGTCGGGAATGCCGGTCTGAGCGGCCAGGAATACGTGATCGCTGCCGATGATATTGACCGCCGCCACGGGCATGTCGAACATGCGGGCGGCGATTCGCACGACGGGGTCAAGGCTGGGCAGCGGACGGTCGCTACCCAGGCCGTATTGGGATAATGCCTTGAGTCTCGCGGTCTCTGTCGCAGGTATCTCGGGGCACTTCATCGAACCCTCCATTGGCGCTTTGCCAAGCTTCGATGGAAACGGTACCGCCAGGCGGGTTGCCGCCCAGCACAGTATGGTCGACTTATAACATCAAGTAACAGTATTGTGTAGCACATGGTAATAGTTCCGGGCCGGTTTATCGTGCCCGGCCCCCCGTGGTGCAATGGGGCGCCGCTCCGCGGCGCGCCTGCCTTCGGTCATGGACATGCCCCGCTCGCCCCGGGCGCCCGCGCCAGCTCAGCGTGCGTTCAGCTCGACATGAGACCCTATGGGGGGTATCAACGGCAGCTCTCTCATGGCCACTCAGCAAACTCCTGCTTCTTCCCCCTTGCCGCCCCTGCAGGGTGGCCAACTCGTCCTGGCTACCGTCGCGGTCGCGCTCGCGACGTTCATGAACGTGCTCGATACGTCGATCGCCAATGTGGCCATTCCCACGATATCCGGCAATCTGGGCGTGTCCGTTGACGAGGGCACCTGGGTCATTACGGTATTCGCCGCGTCGAATGCGGTTTCCATTCCGTTGACGGGCTGGCTGACGCAACGGGTGGGGCAGATCCGGCTGTTCGTCGGTGCGATCGCGCTGTTCACCCTGGCCTCTTGGTTGTGCGGTATCGCCCCCAGCCTGCCGGTGCTGTTGTTCGCGCGGGTGGTGCAGGGCGCCGTCGCCGGGCCGCTGATCCCGATGTCGCAGTCCATCCTGCTGGGCTCCTATCCCAAGGAGAAAAGCTCCATGGCCCTTGCCTTATGGGCCATGACCGCGACCGTGGGGCCGATTGCGGGACCCTCGCTGGGCGGTTGGATCACCGACAGCTACAGCTGGTCCTGGATTTTCTATATCAATATCCCTGTCGGGATATTCGCCGCCTTGGTGACCTGGGCCATATACCGTCGCCGCGAAACACCGACGCGCAAGCTGCCCATCGACCTGGTCGGCCTGGTGCTGCTGGTGACCTGGGTGGCCGCGCTGCAGATCATGCTGGACAAGGGCCGCGACCTGGACTGGTTCAATTCGTCGGTGATCGTCGGACTGGCGGTCATCGCGTTTGTCAGTTTCACGTTTTTCATGATCTGGGAGCTGACCGAGGAACATCCCATCGTCGACCTGCGCCTGTTCGCGCAACGCAATTTCAGCGGCGGCACGATTGCGATTTCCATTTCCTACGGCGTGTTCTTCGGCAACCTGGTGCTGCTGCCCCAGTGGATGCAGGAATACCTGAACTACCGGTCCATCGATGCCGGCCTGGCCATCGCCCCGCTGGGCATCTTCGCGCTGCTGCTGTCACCGCTGGTGGGAAAGCTGTTGCCGAAATCGGATGCCCGCATCATCGCCACGATCGCATTCATCTGCTTTGCCGTGGTGTTCTATATGCGTTCGAACTATGTCACGCAAATCGATACGTGGCATCTGGTATGGCCGACGCTGTTGCAAGGCATCCCGATGGCGCTGTTCTTCGTGCCGCTGACGGCGATCATCCTGTCGGGCCAGCCCCCGCAGCGGATACCGGCCGCGGCGGGCCTGTCGAACTTCGTGCGGGTATTCTGCGGCGCGGTGGGCACGTCCATCGCCGGAACGGTATGGAACAACCGCACCATCCTGCATCATGAGCGGCTGACCGAAGTCGCCACCGCCACCAATCCGCTGTTCAGCCAGCAGATCGAATCGATGCGGTCCCTGCTGCATCTGAATACCGGCGCGGCGGATGCCCTGTTCGATACTGTCCTGAATGCACAGGCGGCGATGATGGGGCTGAACGACATTTTTTACGTCTCGGCCGCCATCTTCCTGCTGATCATCCCCCTGATCTGGATCACCCGTCCTGCCAAGGGGGGAGGTGGCGCCGACGCGTCGGCCGCCCATTGAGCATCACGCCGCCCGGTTGTCCGGTCAGATCCAGGCAACCGCCTTGCCGATCTGCTCGCGCGCTTCGATGCGCGCATGGCCATGGGGAATTTGGTCGAACGCATAGCGGTCGGCGATTTCGATGACCAGGCTGCGGTCCAGGATGGCGCCGAAGATGTCATCGGCGCGCCGCTGCACGGTGGCCGCGTCGGCCATATGGTCAGCCAGCCTGGGGCGCGTCAGGAACAGCGATCCCGCTTCACCCAGCTCGTAGGGATCCAGGTCGGTGATCGACCCGGATACGTTGCCGTAGTTGACGATCAGGCCGCGTGGGCGGGTGGCTCGCATGCTGTCGCGCAGCGTGGCCTTGCCCAGCGAATCGAATACCACGTCCACGCCCCGCCCGCCGCGCAGCGCGCGCACCCGGTCGGCGAAACCGCCGTCCGCGTAGGGAAGGGCGGCGTCGGCCCCGCGTCGCAGGGCGACGGAACGCTTGTCGTCGGTGCTGGCGGTGGCGTAGACGGATGCGCCGATACGCTTGGCCATCTGGATCAGGATCTGGCCGATGCTGCCCGACGCCGCATGGACCAGGCAGCTGTCGCCCGGCCGGAGGCGCGCGACGTCGTGGACCAGGTAATGCGCGGTGCACCCCTGGAACATCGCCGCTGCCGCGGTATCGAAGCCGATCGCGTCCGGAATGGCGGCGGCCAGCCGGGCGGGAATGGCGGCGTATTCCGCGAAGCTTCCCCAGGCGATGCACCAGGCCACCCGCTGGCCGACCGCGGGCCGCGTCACGCCGGGACCGGTCGCCACGACGATGCCTGCGCCTTCCATTCCCAGGGTGCAGGGAATGCGGACGGGATAGGTGCGCGATTCGGCGTACTTGCCCTGGCGCGTATGAATGTCCATGAAGTTGACGCCGGCGCACACGACCTTGACCAGGACTTCGCCCGGCCCGGCGACCGGGACAGGCGCGTCGTCGCGCAGGCGGACCACTTCCGGTCCGCCGTAGGCGTCGATGGTGATGGCGCGCATGGAAGTCGCGGAGGGTGATGTCATCGCGTGGCTCGGTTCGGGTTCATAGCAGCGCGGCCAGCGCGTCGGCGGACGCGAGGGTGTCCAGCCGGTGGACCAGGTGGGCGATGCGTCGCGCGGTATCGTCGGCGACGCGCCCTGCCACGCTGGAGAAAAACTTGGCTTCCACTTCGTGGCGGGCGACCGGGTTTTCCGGGCTGCCGCGGCGGTTCCAGACGTCGTGGGACAGGCGGGCTCCCGAACGCGTCACGATGCGCATCGTCGCGGCATGGCGGAAGGCGGCGCCTCGGCTTTCGATGCGTTCGTCTTCGAAGGGGTGGATGCGCCGCATGAAGTCCAATACCGTGGGGTCGCCGATATGATCGTCGTCATAGTCGTCGACCGTCAAGCGCCCGTGCAGAGCGAGAACGGAAAGCCCATAGAACAGATTCATTTGCGCGGCGGTGACGCTGACAGGGCGATAGGGCCATGCGACATGCACATAGGTCATGTGGCCGCAACCGACCTCGATGCGCTCGATGTCGTCCGGACCCAGGCCATGGGTCGACCTGAGGTGGTCGAATGCGTCGAGCGCGGCATGCATGCTGGTGACGTTGGGGTACATCTTGAAGCCGACCTCGCCGGCTTCCCACTGCGTGCCCAAGCCCTCTGTCAGTCGTTCCATGCGGGGGGCGCGCGCATAGCTGCTGAGAAAGCCGCCGTAATCGGCCTCCAGGACGTTCTCGATGCCGGTGAAGCCGCGACGGGCCAGGTAGGCGGCATAGACGCCGCTCTGGGCCGCGCGACCGGCATGCAGGCGCTTGACCATGGCGCCTTCCTGCGCCGCCATCAATCCCGATCCCATCGAGCCGGCAATGCCAAGCGCGTGCGTCATCGCATTGGCGTCGAGCCCCAGCATGCGCCCCGCCGTCGCCGCCGCGACGAAGGTGCCGGTGACGCCTTGAGGATGGAAGCCGTTCAGGAACAGGGCCGTGGTGGCGGCATTGCCGGCGCGTGTGCCGACTTCGTAGCCCGCCACGATGGCGGTCAGCACGTCGCGGCCGGTGGCGTCCGGCAGGGTTTGCGCCAGGGCCAGGGCCACGGGCACCGCCAGCGAATTGGGGTGCAGGATCGATTCCTTGTGGATATCGTCCATTTCGAAGGCGTGCCCGGCCGTGGCGTTGACCAGGACGGCCTGCGACACCGACGTCATGGCTTTGTCCGCGCCGCCGTGGCCCCACAGCGAGGCCGCGGGGTTGCCGCCTTCGGCCAGCACCATCTCGGCGATGCGGCGTGTCCAGGGCAGGGAGGCACCGTGCAGGCACACGCCGATGCCGTCCAGGACGTGCAGGCGGATCTGTTCGACCAGGGGTGGCGGGATGTCCTCGAACCGCAGCCCGGCCGCGAAGGCCGCGAGCTGCCGCGTGGGCGGGCTGGCGGCGTCGTGCGCCAACGAAGGCGCAACGGTGGGGGATGTGGAAGTGTGCATCGGGTTCTGCATGGTTCACTCAGGTTTAATGCCCGCGGCGGCCACGGCCTGGTGCCAGCGGGCGGTTTCGGTTGCGATGAAGCTGCCCAGGTCGGCGGTGCGCACCGGCAAAAGGTCGTGCGCGGCGGCGGCCAGCGAGGACGCTACCGGTTGGGAAGTTCCGGCCTGGGCGAAGGCGTCGCCGAGCTTTTTCACGACCGGTGCCGGGGTGCCGCGGGGAGCCAGTACGGCGTTCCAGGCATATACCTGGAAGCCGGGCACGCCTTGTTCGGCGACGGTAGGCACATCCGGCAGACCAGGGTCCCGATCCAGCGTGGACACCGCGATGGCCCGCATTTTGCCGGCCTTGACCAGCGGCAAGAGCGATCCGCCCGAATCGAACAGGGTCTGTACTTCGCCGCCGATCAGTCCATTGAGCGCGGCGGGCGAGCCCTTGTAGGGGATGTGGCGGGCATCCAGCCCCGTGGCGGACTTGAGCATTTCCATCGCCAGGTGCGAGGTGATGCCGATGCCGCCGGAGCCGTAGCTCAGCTGGCCCGGGTGCGCCTTCGCATAGGCGAGCAGGTCCGATAGCGTGCGCACCGGCAGGTCGTTGTTCACCACCAGGAACAGCCGGCCGCGGGCGATCGGCGCCACGGGAACGAAGTCCTTGGTCGTGTCGTAGCTTAGCCGCGCATAGAGCGACGGGTTGATGACCATCTGGCCGGAGGTGCCGAACAGCAGGGTATGGCCGTCCGGTTCCGCGGCCTTGACGAACTGTGCTGCCACGATGCCGTTCGCGCCTGCCTTGTTGTCGACGATGATCGGCGTTCCCAGCGTGCCTTGCAGGACGGCCGCATAGGCGCGCGCGATGACGTCGGTGGTCTGTCCCGGCGGAAAGCCGACGACGAAGCGGATGGGCCGCGAAGGCCAGCTTTCGGCAGCGGTGGCGGTGCGCGCCAGCAGCGCATGCGCGGGCAGCGCCAACGCGGCCGCGGCCGTTTGCAGGAATGTTCGCCGCGGCACGCCTGCGTGCCTCGGCGCGGGCGCGCAGGCTGTCGTATCGGTCTGCTGTTTTTTCATTCGATGTCTCCTCACTGGACCGGATGGCAGTCTAGACACCGATTTTTTGCCTGTCTAATATATTGTCAGACCATTCCCAATACAAAAATTGTATGGAGCTGCGCCCATGGACTTGCGCCACCTTCGCTACTTCGTCGTCACCGCGGAGGAACTGCACTTCACCCGGGCGGCGCAGCGTATCGGCATCGCGCAACCGCCGCTGACCTATCAGATAAAAATGCTGGAGCGCGAACTGGGGGTGCGCCTGTTCGACCGGCAGCCGGGCAATGTGCGCTTGACCGAAGCGGGCAGCGTGCTGCTGGAAGACGCGCGCGAGATCCTGGACCGCGTCGGCAAGGCCGCTACGCGCTGCAAGCAAAGCGCGCAAGGACTGGTGGGCCGCATTGGCGTCGGTTTCACGGAATCGGCGTCCTTCTGTACGGAAGTCACGACGGCGCTGCATCGCTATCGGGACCGTTATCCGCGCGTGGAGATGACGCTGGAAGAAAACCGGTCGGTGCAGTTGATGCAGTCATTGCGGCAAGGCCGCATCGATATCGCCTTCGTGCGCCTGCCGATCGGCATGGACGACGCGGTGCATTTTCGGCTGATCTCTACGGAGCCCATGGTGGCCGCGCTGCCGCGCAAGCATCGGCTTGCGCGCCGCAAGGCGCTGGGCCTGGAGGAATTGAAGGACGAGCCTTTCCTGCTTTATCCGCGCGCCACGCGTTTCGGCTTGTCGGACATGATCGTCACCGCGTGCGAAGCGCTGGGTTTCAGCCCGAGGATCGTCCAGCACGCGCCGCAGATTTCTTCCACCATCAACCTGGTCGCCAGTTCGCTGGGAGTGACCATCGTGCCCACGTGCATGCGCCACGCCCGTATCGACGATGTGCGCTATGTGCCGCTGAAGGATACCGATTTGCGCGCCACGCTGGGCATCGCTTACCGGTCCGGCCCGCTGGCGCCTGCGGTGGCCAATCTGCTGGCGATGGTAACCACCCGCCCGTACAGCGAGGCCGACCGCGAAACGGCGCCTAAACCACGGGAGAAGCGCCGCCGTCCACGTTGATGGCGGTGCCGGTGATATAGGATGCCCAGTCCGATGCCAGGAAGCATGCCGCGGATGCGAATTCGTCTGCGCGGCCCACGCGCCCGAGCGGAATGCCGGCGGCCATTTCCCGCAGGACGGTGTCGACCGGCACACCCCGCGCGTCGGCGCGGCGCACCCATTGATCGCTTTCGATCCTGCCGACCAGCAGGGCGTTGACCAGGATATTGTCGGGCGCGCCTTCGGCCGATAACGCCTTGGTCAGCGCCATGCCGGCCGCGCGCGATACGGACGTCGGCACCGATCTGGCGCCCGGCGCTTTTGCGCCGATGTTCAGGACGTTCACGATCCGGCCCCACTGGCGCGCCTTCATCTGCGGCCAGACCAGCCGGGCCAGGCGGATCGCGGCGAAAAGCTTCAGGTTCAGGTCTTCCTGCCAATCCTGGTCCGTGACGTCGTTGAAGGGGCGCGCGGCGGAGGTGCCGGCGTTGTTGACGACGATGTCGAGATGGCCGAAGGCGGCCATCGCATCGTCGTACAAGCCCTGCACGCCATCGGCCGTGGAGACGTCGCAGGCGTGGGCGTGGACTTTGCCGGGCCCGCGCTGGGCCAGCATTTCGCGGGCGGCCTGCAGCGGGGCCGCGGTGCGGGCGGCGATGACGACGTTTGCGCCGCATTGCACAAAGCGATCGGCAATGGCGTGGCCGAGTCCTTTGCTGGCGCCGGTGACGATGGCGGTACGTCCTGCCAGACTGATTTCCATGGGTCTTCCGTGGTCCGATTGAATGGGTTGGCGGCAAGAAGCCAGTTTATGGCAAAGCGGTATTCTCGATGCGGCGCCGCATGCCCGGGGTTGGCACGCCATGATTTTTTGTCATGCGCTCCGTGCGTTTATTTGGCTTGCGAAGCCGCGTCCGCATACCGGAAGCATGCGGCTCGCAAGACCACAATAACGATCAGGAGACAGAGCACATGGATACGCACGCTCCCGCGGGAGGGTACCGGCGGGCGCGTTGCCGGCCACGGCGCGCGTCGAATCGAAGGGACATTTCGTCGAGTTGCTGCGTCCGCCGCATCGCAAGCGCCTGATCGTGATGTCGCTCTTCAATCTGCTGGCCGTGATCGGCTTCTACGGGTTCAGCGCCTGGGTGCCCACGTTGCTGATCGCCAAGGGCGTCGATATCACGAAGAGCCTGCAGTACGCCTTCATCATCGCCATCGCCAACCCGTTCGGGCCGCTGCTGGGCCTGCTGGTCGCCGACCGGATGGAACCGAAGTGGCAAATCGTGTGCGCGGGCATCGGTATCGGCGGCTTTATGGTGCTGTTCGCCATGCA
>NZ_JBMQQZ010000085.1:0-57031 GCF_057362025.1 Bordetella sp.
GCCTGGCTGCCGGGTGGCGCAGCGCCTCTGCTGCCCGTCCTGCGGGCACTGAACGTTCCGGTGTACTACAGCGATCCGCGCACCCTGCGCGACATCCCGGAAGCCGTCGAACGCATGGGCGTGCTGTTCGGCACGCAGGCGGTCGCCGAGCCGGCAGCGGCATCGCTGCGGGCTCGCATCGACGCGCTGGCGGCCCGCTATGCCGGTCGCGCGCCGGTGCGGGTCTTCATCCAGGCAGGCCGCGAGCCTGTCTACACACTGAACGGCAGCAGCATCGTCAGCGACGCCTTGCGCGTGTGCGGAGGCGTCAATGTGTTCGCCGACGCGCCGGTCACCGCGCCGCAGGTCGCGCAGGAAGCCGTGCTGGCGGCGCGCCCTGACGTAGTCGTCACCGGCATGGCGAACCCGGCCAGCCTGGCGGCCACCACGGCAGCCTGGCGCGCGCTCGGCCTGCCGGCGGCGCTGGCCGGCCGCGTCGTCGGTATCGATGCGGACGTGCTGTATCGCCCGGGTCCACGCCTGATCGACGCGGCGGAAACGCTATGCGCGGCGCTGGATCGGGCCCGTGAGGCCAGCGCCGAGGCAGTCCGGCGCTGATCAACCATACGACGCTTGCGGCTATCGGACGCGGTCTTTCCCAGTGCACCTGTCGAGCCTGGGCCCGGCACTGGCCAAGTCGTAGTACGCCATGTGAAACCCGCTGGCACGTCAATCGCGCCCGATACACACGCTGCCCTCAGGGCATCCGGCGCCGCTGCCGCCCCGCTGCTTTATCATGAGGGGGTGTGCCGCGCGCCATCCGGGCGACGGCAGTTACTCCTCATCCGCCATGCCATCCCAAGATACCTTCACCGTCGCCGGCCGTACGTTCCGGTCCCGCCTGCTCGTCGGTACCGGCAAGTACAAGGATTTCGAGCAAACCCGCCAGGCGCTGGACGCCAGCGGCTGCGAGATCGTCACCGTGGCCATCCGCCGCGTCAACCTGGGCCAGAACGCCAACGAGCCCAGCCTGCTGGATTTCGTGCCGCCGTCGCGCTTCACCTACCTGCCCAACACCGCCGGCTGCTACACCGCCGACGAAGCGGTGCGCACATTGCGTTTGGCGCGCGAACTGCTGGACGGCCACGACCTGGTCAAGCTGGAAGTGCTGGGCGACCCGCACACCCTGTTTCCCAACATGCCCGAAACGCTCAAGGCCACGGAAATCCTGGTCAAGGATGGGTTCAAGGTCATGGTGTATTGCACGGACGACCCCATCCAGGCCCGCATGCTGGAAGACCTGGGCGCGGTCGCCGTCATGCCGCTGGCCTCGCTGATCGGTTCGGGCATGGGTATCCTGAACCCATGGAACCTGCGCCTGATCCTGGACCAGGCACGCGTGCCGGTCCTGGTGGATGCCGGCGTCGGCACGGCGTCCGATGCCGCCATTGCCATGGAACTCGGCTGCGAAGGCGTGCTGATGAATACTGCCATCGCCGGCGCCAAAGACCCCATCCTGATGGCCAGCGCCATGAAGAAGGCCGTCGAGGCGGGCCGCGAAGCCTACCTGGCCGGACGCATGCCCAAAAAGCTCTACAGCGCCTCGCCGTCCTCGCCCACGGAAGGCGTGGTGCGATGATCCCCAACGCGCTTTCCATCGCCGGCGTCGACCCATCCGGCGGCGCCGGCGTACTGGCCGATGTGAAGGCCATGAGCGCGCTGGGTGCCTACGGCTGCGCCGTGATCGCCGCCTTGACGGCGCAGAACACCCAGGGCGTCAGCCACGTCGCGCCCGTACCGGCGGAATTCGTCGGCCAGCAAATCGACACGCTGTTCGCCGACGTGCGCATCGACGCCGTGAAGATCGGCATGCTGGGCCAGCAGCCCGTGATCCAGGTGGTCGCGGAAAAACTGGCGCGCTGGCGGCCCGCGCATGTGGTGCTGGACCCGGTCATGGTAGCCAAGAGCGGGGATCTGCTGCTGGAACGCACCGCCATCGGCATGCTGCGCGAGGCGCTGCTGCCGCAGGCGACCCTGCTTACCCCCAATCTGCCCGAAGCCGGCGTCCTGCTCGAGGAAAGGCCGGTCGAGACGGTCAAGGAAATGCGCCGCGTCGCCGAGCGCCTGCGCAACAAAATGGCCCACGACGGACAGCGCTGGGTCATGGTGAAAGGCGGCCATCTGCCCGGCGACGACACGATCGACCTGCTGCATGACGGCGACCGCATGATCGAACTGCCCGGGGCGCGCCTTGCCACCCGCAATACCCACGGCACCGGCTGCACGCTCTCGGCGGCGCTGGCGGCGCTGATCCCGCAGACCGGCGATATCCCGGAAGCGGCGCGCCGCGCCAAAGCCTACCTGACCGAGGCCATCCGCCACGCGGACCGGCTGGACGTCGGCAAGGGCCACGGGCCCGTACATCATTTCCATGCGTGGTGGTAGGCCCGGGACGCAAATCGGTACAATTACCTCGCCTCCGAACTCTTTTTCCGCTGTCATGAACGCCTCAACCCTGCCCGACGTCGAACAAGCCCGCTTCAACATGGTGGAACAGCAGATCCGCCCCTGGGACGTGCTGGACGAGAAAGTGCTGGCCGCCCTTTTCAAGGTGCGCCGCGAGCTCTTCGTGCCGCCCGCGCTGCGATCGCTGGCATTCTCCGACCTGGAAATTCCCTTGCAGATCAATGCGGTGGATACGCGCGAAAGCATGCTCGCCCCCAAGGTCGAGGCACGGCTCGCCCAGGAACTGCTGCTGGCGCCGACGGACGCCGTTCTGGAAATCGGCACCGGCTCGGGCTACCAGGCCGCCCTGCTCGGCGCCCTGGCCCAACAGGTCACCTCGATCGAGATCGATAGCCGGCTGGCGGCCTTCGCGCAGCAGAATCTGCAGATGAACAATGCCGCCAACGTCAAGGTCGAGACGGGCGACGGACGCAACGGCTGGGGTACGACCGAATACGACGCCATCCTGCTGACCGGTTCCGTGCCGGTGGTGCCGGACGGCCTGAAGTATCAGCTGCGCATCGGCGGCCGGATGGTGGTGGTGGTCGGGACGGCTCCGGTCATGACTGCCTGCCGCATCACGCGCACGACGGCAGCCAGCTTCGAGACGGTCAACCTGTTCGAAACGGTGATCAAGCCCCTGCGCGGCGCGACGGTGTCCCAGTTCAAGTTCTAGGCGGTACGGGCCGCCCCGCTACCGGGGCATTCAGCCGCCCTGTATCTTGCGGACCAGCGCCGTCGTAGAGCGCTGGAATTCGAAGGGCACGGCCACCGCCCGTCCGCCCCAACTGCGCACCAGGGCGGTTTCGGGCAGCGTTTCCATGTCGTAGTCGCCGCCCTTGACGATGACGTCGGGCCGCAGCAGGCCGATCAACGCTTCGGGCGTGTCTTCATCGAAGAACGTAACGGCATCCACGCAAGCCAGGGCCGCCAGCAGCGCGGCGCGGTCCTCCTGGCTGTTGAGCGGGCGTTCGGGCCCCTTGCCCAGCCTGCGCGCCGACGCATCCGTATTGATTGCCACCACCAGCGCGGCGCCCAACTGGGCGCTTTCGTCCAGATAGGTGACGTGGCCGCGATGCAGGATATCGAACACGCCATTGGTGAACACCAGCGGCCGCGGCAGACGGCCGTCGGCGAGCGCGTCCACGCATTGCCGAGGGGTCAGGATTTTGGATTCGAAGCGGGCTGTCATGGGCGCATTTTAACGATGCGCGCGGGGCGCGCGCGCCGGCGCACGCCAGGCCTGCGTGGCGCGCTCCGTCGCCTTGCGGCCGCGCGCATGGCAGACCCCGCTGCCCGGGCCGTGCTTCAGCCCATGACCAGGGACGCCATCCCGCGCGCGTCGGCCATGCCGGCATCGCCACCGCGCTCCATCAGCGACATGATTTCCTTGCGATAGCGGTTCAGGTCCTTGACCGACTCGAAGCTGCGATCCAGCAGCCTGGACAGAATATGCAGGATG
Source organism: Bordetella sp. (assembly GCF_057362025.1). Lineage (NCBI taxonomy): Bacteria > Pseudomonadati > Pseudomonadota > Betaproteobacteria > Burkholderiales > Alcaligenaceae > Bordetella > Bordetella sp. The sequence goes on from NZ_JBMQQZ010000085.1 coordinate 3,947, forward strand.
CGGTCGCCGACCTTCTTTTCCCAGACGCCGTCGAAGCGGATCTGCGTATCCAGCCAGCGTTCCAGCCAGCCAGGTTCCGGCAGGCGGCACTGCACCGTGTCGTTGGGGAACAGGGCCTTGTTCACATGCAGGTTGGTCGGGTGCATGGCCTGCGGCGTGCGGCCGGCCGACGCCATCAGCATGCCGATCTTCGAGAATGCCAGGCGCGCCTGCGCCTGGGTGGTTTCGCCGCGATCGAAAAGCGCGCGGCGCATGTACTGCAGATAGGCGCCGGCATGGCGCGCTTCGTCCTGCGAGATGGTCTTGTAGATGGCCTGTATCACCGGCTCGGTGTGCCAGTTGGCGGCGCAACGATACCAGTGGTTCAGGCGTATCTCGCCGCAGAAATGCAGCATCAGGGTTTCCAGCGGCGGAGCGGGATCGAATTCGAAGCGCACTTTGTGCAGCTCTTCTTCCGTGGGCATCAGGTCCGGCCGGAAGCGGCGCAGGTATTCGATCAGCACCAGGGAATGCTTCTGCTCCTCGAAGAACCAGACCGACATGAAAGCGGAAAAATCGCTGTCGCCGTGGTTGTCGCGCAGGAACATCTCCGTCGCGGGCAGCGCCGCCCACTCGGTGATCGCATTCATTTTGATGGTCCGCGCCTGTTCATCGGACAGCTTGGCGCCATCGAAGTCATCCCATGGGATGTCGGTCGACATATTCCAGCGCACGGCTTCCATGGATTTGAAAAGTTGCGGATAAAGCATGGTTTGGGTCCGAAAAGATAGTAAGTGTCCCCCGCACTCGTATGGCCCCATATCATGGCCGCGCGGGCGCGCATCGCTTATGGATTTGTGGTGCGTACGCGAGATAAAGCCGGGCAAAAAACGCGTATGGGCGATAAGTCCCATTCGCGGTATTCCTTTATCGCTTTTACATGCGAATACTTGATGACAGATACATGGCAGAACTATGACGAAAGGCCTGTTGCCCGCGTATGCGGGGCGCGCTGACGAACAGGCCGGGTTGTATGCCCGCTGACTGAACAACAGGGGATAAAAAAACGGACGCGGACGGACCGGCGTTCAGGCGCGGCGGTCCTCAGCGGGTGGAAAACCAGACAATCAACGCGACACCCACCGCCAGCACCGCCGCGACGACGGACAACAGCCGGTTGGTATGCTCCTGGGCCTTGCGCAGCCGGTCCAGCTCCAGCAGCACGGCGGGTTCGACGTTCGGGCGGTTCAGGCGATCGTGCACCAGGCGCGGCAGCGCGGGCAGGATCTGGGACCACTGCGCCGCTTCTTTCTCCATCTGCTTCTTCAGTCCCGCCAGGCCGATGCGCTCGCGCATCCAGCGCTCCAGGTAGGGCTTGGCTGTTTTCCAGAGGTCCAGGTCCGGGTCCAGCTCGCGCCCCAGCCCTTCGACGTTCAGCAAGGTCTTCTGCAGCAGGACCAGCTGAGGCTGGATTTCCACATTGAAGCGCCGCGACGTCTGAAACAGGCGCAGCAGCACCTGCCCCAGCGAAATCTCCGACAGTGGCCGGTCGAAATACGGTTCGCACACCGCGCGCACCGCGCCTTCCAGTTCTTCCTCGCGCGTATCCGCCGGTACCCAGCCCGATTCGATGTGCAGCTGTGCCACGCGCCGGTAATCGCGGCGGAAGAAGGCCAGGAAATTCTGCGCCAGGTAGTTCTTGTCGAATTCCGAAAGCGAACCGACGATACCGAAATCCAGGGCGATGTAGTGGCCCAGCGTATCGTCGCGATCGGATACGTAGATATTGCCGGGGTGCATGTCGGCGTGGAAAAAGCCGTCGCTGAACACCTGGGTGAAGAAGATCTCCACGCCCGTGCGGGCGAGCTTCTGGATATCGATCCCGGCCGCCCTCAGCCGCCCGGTCTGGCCCACGGGAATGCCGTACATACGCTCCATGGTGAAGACCGTATTGGCGGTGAATTCCCAGATGACCTCCGGCACGATCAGCATCCTGCCGCGCCCGCTCTCGGGACCGAAGTTGCGCCGAAGTTGGCTGCAGTTGGACGCTTCCCGCACCAGATCCAATTCGTCGTGCAGGTATTTATCGAATTCGGCCACGACTTCGCGCGGCTTCAGGCGGCGCCCGTCCGGCCCAAGCCGCTCGATCACCGCGGCCAGGGTGCGCAGCAGGGTCAGGTCTTTCTCGATGATGTTCAGCATGCCCGGCCGCAGCACCTTGACCGCGACTTCGCGGCCGTCGTGCAGCACCGCGAAATGCACCTGCGCGATGGATGCCGACGCCACCGGATCGACTTCGAAGTGTTTGAACAACGTGGCCGGCGGCGCACCCAGCGCGGCTTCGATGCATTGCGCGGCCTGCTCCGACGGGAAGGGAGGAACGCGATCCTGCAACAACGCCAATTCGGCGGCGATATCGGCGGGGATCAGATCGCGCCGGGTAGACAGTACCTGGCCGAACTTCACGAAAATCGGACCCAGGGATTCCAGCGCGCGGCGCAGGCGCACGCCGCGCGGCGAACTCGGCCGGGTGCCGAAGCGGCTGACACGCAGCAGCAGCGTCGCCAGCGGGTGATTCAGGCTGGACAGTACCAGCTCGTCCAGGCCGTAGCGCAGGGCCACGAGCACGATGCGCACGAAACGAAGAAAAGTCAGCATCGCTCAGGCGCCACCAGTGCGGGCACCCGCCGCGCGTTGGACGTCCTGCAAGCGCTGCAGCCGCGCCTGCAGCGCCGCAGCGCGCGCCTGCGCGGCGTCCAGCGCCGCATTGGCGCGTCCGATATCGCGGGCCCAGTTTTCCAATAGCGCGCGCGGCGTCAGGACGGGCCGCTCCTGCGAAAGGTACTCGGCCAGATTGTTCCCCAGCCGCGCGGCGGCCCCGCGCAGGCCGGACGACAGGGCGCGCGCCCCGCCGACGAGCCGGGACGCGGCGATATCGCCGAACCAGCGCGCGAGGTCGTCCTCGACATCCCAGCGCAACTGCGCGGCCAGTTCCGCCACGACCTGGGCCAGGCCGGCGTCTCCGGATATGTGCGTCATGTCGGCAATGGCGTCGGCGCGCGCGCGGGCCGCGGCGGCGGGATCGGCGCTTTCCGTGCCGGCCTGGAACAGCCGCGCGATGCGGAAACGCGCAGGGTCCGCCGTCAGGGTCACATCCGGCACCACCGCTGGATCCGCGAGATCCGCATAGCCTTCGCTGTCGATGGTCAGCGACAGTTTGAACGCGCCGACGGCCAGGCGCACGGTCTTGCCGGCATGGCGGCTCAGGCGAGCACGGGCCCAGTCCTCGCGCCGCAGCAAGGCGTTGAGCGCGCGTACGGCAGGACGGCCGGGATCGGGCAAGGCGGGGATCGGAAGCATGGATTTACGACGGAAGGCGACGGCGCCCTGGGATGGTCAGACCGCAAGTTTAACGGGTCGCCCGGCCAGCCCGCCCGGCGCCCGCGTTATCGGGACCGGAAAGCCGTGCCGGCGGGCGGGCGGGCGCCGCTGGCAACCGGCCGCGCGTAGCCGAAAAAAAGCCGGCCCCTGGGGAGCCGGCGTGAGGGCGGTTGCCCGAGCAAGGCAAACCGCGGAAGCACGGAGGAACAGCGCGGCTATCAGCTGGCGTACTGAACGGGAATCTGCTGGATACCCGCCAGCAGCCATCCGCCCTGCGTGGGCTTGAACAGGTTCCAGACCTCTTCGAAACGGAAGGCTTCGGTACCCGGAGCTTCGCGCAACATGCCGGAGAATCGGACGCTGGCCAGGTGGCCATCCGAAACCGCCTCGATACCCAGCATCTCGGCATTGAGCAGCACCACTTCCGTCTGGTTGGGGGCGCCCTGGCGTTCGGTCAGTTGCGGTTTGAGTTCGACGATCAGATCGTCGGTCAGGTATTCGCGGAGGCGTTCGGTATCTCCGCTATCCCATACGCCCTGGATGCGGACGAATTGTTCCTTGGCCTGCTTCAGGAAGCCCTGCGTGTCGAAATCGCCGGGGATGAACCAGTTGCCTTCGGCACCGGCCTGCGGGGCGGCGGCGGACGCACCGAAAGCGGACGACGGCGCAGAAGGCGCGGGTGCGGACGCGGGTGCGGCACCGCCGGCGGGCAGCGCATCACGCCCCGACGCAACCGGACGGACCGGCGTATCGGTATCGGCCTGGCGCGCCATGCCGTAGGCACCTTGCATGGCCGGCCGCGGGCCGGCGCCGCGCAGGCGGCGAACGATGAACAGGACCGCGAAGACAACCAGACCGATCAGCAACAGGCTGGAGAGCATTTCCGCGAACGCGCCCGACAGGCCCATGTGCGACAGTAGCGCCGCCAGGCCCAGGCCGGCAGCGATACCGGCGATAGGCCCCAGCCAGCGCGACGCGCCGCTGCGGGCGGCGCCTGCCGCCCCCGCGGTAGCGGCCCCGGCGGCAGGCGCCGCGGCCGAAGCAGCCGAACCGGTGCTGGCCGGCGGCGTGGTCGCCTGGCGCTGCATGGTCACATTGGGCGATTGGCGGCCGATACTGCCGCCGCCGCCGAGGCGGCGGGCTTCGGCGTCGAACGAGGTGGCGATCATGGCCATACCGGTCACGGCGATAAGCGCCGCGGCCAGGAATCGACGGTAAAAAGAACCTGACATGGTGTGCTCCTGTAGTCGTGCGCGAGACGCCGGCGCCGGATGGCTCGTATCGCCCCTTACGCGGACGGGGTTGCCCCCTCGCGCACGTCATTGGGTTTTGCCTGGGTTTCCGGTGTGGCCCTTTCCCGGCCCGGCGGCCGCGGATGCCGGGCCGCCACAGAGGCGAAAAAAGCTTTCTTACAGAAACCTGAACAACTACAGGATATCCGACTTTTGCCTGGGCAACAAGCGACGCAGGCGCAGGCGCGCGTTAGCCCAGCCGTATGCCTTCGTGCAGCGCCACCACGCCGGCGCTCAGGTTGAAGTACTGCACGCGCTCCAGCCCGGCGTCGCGCAGCATGCCGGCCAGCGTTTCCTGGTCCGGATGCATGCGGATCGATTCGGCCAGGTAGCGATAGCTCGCCTCGTCCTTGGCCACCTTGCGCCCCAGCCACGGCAGGATGTTGAACGAATACCAGTCGTAGACCGGCGCCAGCGGCTTGGCGACGCGCGAGAACTCCAGCACCAGCAGCTTGCCGCCGGGCTTGAGCACGCGCGCCATTTCGGCCAGGGCCCGATCCTTGTGCGTCATATTGCGCAGGCCGAAGGCCACGCTGACCCGGTCGAAATAGCCGGACGGGAAGGGCAGCCGCTCGGCATCGCAGACGGCCACCGGCAGCAGCAGCCCGCTGTCCGCCAGCCGGTCGCGGCCCACGCGCAGCATGGAATCGTTGATGTCGGTCAGCCACACCTGCCCTTCCGGACCGGCACGCCGCGCGAACGCGCGCGCCAGGTCTCCCGTGCCGCCGGCGATATCGAGTACCTTCATGCCGGGGCGCACGGCGGCGCGACCGATGGTGAAGGCTTTCCAGACCCGGTGCAGGCCGGCCGACATCAGGTCGTTCATGACGTCGTAGCGGGAGGCCACGGAATGGAAGACTTCGGCGACCTTGCGGGCTTTTTCGGTTTCCTGCACCGTCTTGAAACCGAAATGGGTAGTCCCGGAGGACGCAGCGTCATCGCCGGGCGCGGAATTGGGGTTTTGCATAGTGGATTCCCGAATCAACCGGGTATGGTAGCCGATGGCGCAGGCTTCCCGGCGGTGGTACGGGCGCATCGGGCCAAGCTGCGTCACATACCTGAAATATTACGGCCATACTATCGCAACGTTCGCGCCCATCCTTCCCCAGGGCCGCCACCGTTACGCAGCACACAACATGTCCAGCACCATACTCGTAGTCGAAGATGAACCGGCCATCCAGGAACTGATCGCCGTCAACCTGTCCTTCGCCGGGCATAAAGTGCTGCGCGCCTTCGATGCAGACCAGGCGCAGACCTTGATCCGGGCGGAACTGCCCGACCTGATCCTGCTGGACTGGATGCTGCCGGGCACTTCCGGCTTGTCCCTGGCCCGCAAGCTGCGAACGGAGGAGCGCACCCGTACCGTCCCCGTTATCATGCTGACCGCCAAGGGCTCGGAGCAGGACAAAGTGGACGGCCTGGAAGCCGGTGCCGACGACTACATCACCAAGCCGTTCTCGCCCAAGGAGCTGATGGCGCGCATCAAGGCGGTACTGCGCCGCCGTGCGCCGCAGCTGACGGACGACGTCATCGATGTGGCCGGCCTCAAACTGGACCCGGTGACGCATCGCTTGAACGGCGGCGGCCATCCCCTGCAGATCGGGCCGACGGAATTCCGCCTGCTGCATTTCTTCATGACGCATCCGGAACGCGTGTTCTCCCGCTCGCAGCTGCTGGACCAGGTATGGGGCGATCACGTTTTCGTCGAAGAGCGCACCGTCGACGTCCATATCCGGCGCCTGCGCAAGGCGCTGGAGCCGACCGGCCACGATATGCACGTCGAAACCGTCCGCGGCAGCGGCTACCGGTTTACAGCACAGCTTCCGCCCGGTAAAACCAGCGCACAATGATTTTGTTGCGCACGATACTCCTGATCGCCCTGTGGGCGATCCTGGCCGCGCTGGCCCAATGGCTGCTCGGCAACCCCATCGGCTGGGCGCTGATGTGCGGGGGCCTGGTCCTGACCTTGCTGGCGCGCAGCACGCGCCTGCAAAGGGTGGCGCAATGGGCCCGCAATCCCGAAACGGCGCCGCCCGCCGCAGTGGGCCCCTGGGACGATATCCTGGCGCCGTTGTACCGCTACCTGCGCGGACAGGCGCGCCAGCTGACGGAAAGCCGCGATGCGATGCAGGGCATGCTGGCGGCCGCGCAGGCGCTGCCCGATGGCGCGGTCACCCTGAATCAGGATCTGCAGATCGATTGGTGCAATCGCGTCGCGCGCCAGCACCTGGGGCTGCGCCTGCCGGCCGACCGCGGCAGCAACCTGCTGAACCTGGTGCGCGCGCCCGAGTTCATCGAGTACAGCCGCCAGGAAGACTGGCCCGAACCCATCCTGGTCAGGATGGCGGTAGGCAGCCAGGAACGCCTGTTGATGATGCAGCTGACCGCCTACGCGCGCGACCAGCGCCTGCTGATCACGCGCGACGTCACGCAGATCGAGAAACTGGAAACGACGCGGCGCGACTTCGTGGCCAACGTTTCGCACGAACTGCGCACGCCGCTGACGGTACTGGCGGGTTTCCTGGAAACCATGCGGGAAATGCCCGACGAGGCCCTGACGCGGGAACAGCGCGAGCAGTACCTGACGATGATGCACGAGCAGGCGCAACGGATGCAGGCCATCGTCGCCGACCTGCTGACATTGTCGACGCTGGAATCTTCGCCCAACGCCGAGCCGCACCGCGTGCGCATGGCCGCTCTGCTGCAGACCGCCCGCCAGCAGACCGAGGCGCTGTCGGCCGGCCGCCATGCCGTGGCCTGGCATCTCGATGAAGGCCTGGACCTGCTGGGTTCGGAAAGCGAACTATCGTCGGCGATTTCGAATCTGCTGACCAACGCGGTGCGCTACACGCCCGAAGGCGGAACGATCACGGTACGCTGGGAACGCCTGCCGGAAGGCGGCGCGCGCTACAGCGTGCAGGACACCGGCATCGGCATCGCCGCGCGGCACATCCCGCGCCTGACCGAACGCTTCTACAGGGTCGACCGCGGCCGCTCGCGCGCGGTGGGCGGCACGGGCCTGGGGCTGGCGATCACCAAGCACATCGCCATGCGCCACGATGCCGAGCTGAGCATCGCCAGCGAAGTGGGCAAGGGCAGCACGTTTTCGCTGCTTTTCCCGCCCGAACGCGTGGTCGACAGCGACGGGGCCTGACACCCGCGCGGCCTGCTCGGGGCGGCCCGTAGCGATACGCCATGCGGATTCGCCCTGCTCCGGGTGGGGCCAAGGCGCGTCCGCGCGCGCTTCCCTGGCATGATGATTGCGCATCCGGATATCCGGATTTACAGGGAGCATGCAGCATGACGCGTATTGTCCTGTTCGAAAACATCCATCCCAGCGGCGTGGCGGTATTCCGCGACGCCGGCTACACGGATATCCAAACGTATTCGTCCTCGCTGCCGCCTGACGAATTGCGCAGCGCCCTGCGCGGCGCGGATGCCGTGGGTATCCGCTCGCGCACGCACCTGGATGCGTCGCACTTCGAGCAATTCCCCGATGTGCGGGTCGTGGGCTGCTTCTGCATCGGCACCAACCAGGTCGACCTGGACAGCGCCCTGCATCACGGCGTGCCCGTGTTCAACGCGCCGTTTTCGAATACGCGCTCGGTGGCGGAGCTGGTCCTGGCCGAAGCCATCCTGCTATTGCGCCGCATTCCCGAAAAAAGCACGCGCGTGCATCAGGGCCATTGGGACAAGACCGCATCCGGCGCCTACGAGGCGCGCGGCAAGACGCTGGGCGTGATCGGCTACGGCAACATCGGTTCGCAGGTGGGCACGCTGGCCGAAAGCGTGGGCATGCGCGTGGTGTATCACGACGTGGAGGCCAAGCTGCCCCTGGGCAATGCGCACGCCGTGAACACGCTGGCCGAACTGCTGGCGCAAAGCGATGTCGTCACGCTGCACGTACCGGGCGGGCGCGACACGCAGAACATCATGAACGCCGACACGCTGGCGCGCATGAAGCGCGGCGCCATCCTCATCAATGCATCGCGCGGCACCGTCGTGGACATCGACGCGCTGCACGGCGCGCTGGCCTCCGGGCATCTGGCCGGCGCGGCGCTGGACGTGTTCCCGACGGAGCCGAAAAGCGTGGACGAGCCCCTGGCCAGCCCGCTGATCGGCATGCCCAATGTGATCCTTACCCCGCACATCGGCGGCAGCACGCAGGAATCGCAGGAGAACATCGGGCGCGAGGTCGCCGAAAAGCTGGTGCGCTACCTGCAGGCCGGCACCACCAAGGGCGCCGTCAATTTCCCCGAACTACCGTTCACCGAACGCACCGGCAGCGCGCGCATCCTGCATATCCACCGCAACGTGCCCGGCGCGCTTGGCACGCTGGACAATCTGCTGGCACAGCACGGCCTGAACATCCTTAGCCAGAACCTGCAGACCCGCGGCGATATCGGCTATGTCGTGACCGACGTCGATGGCATCGTGAACGACGACATCATGAAGACGCTGTGCGGCCATCCGGTGACGATCCGCTGCCAGCGCATCTAGGGCCCTGGCTCATCCACCCGCAGGACCTGCCTGCACCGCGGCGCGCAGGCAGGCGGCCATGCGCGACGCCACCCCCGCCGCGTCGGCAGCCCGCCGGCTGACGATACCGATTTCGCGTTCGAAGCCGGCCGCGCCGAGGTCCAGCAAGCGCAGGTCGCGCGTGTCCAGGTGCCGCGTGCGCGGCAACAGCGCCACGCCGAGGCCGGCGCGCACCAGATTCGCGATGGCGTCTATCTCATCCAGCTCCACGGCTTCGTGGACCGCCAGGCGATGCCGGCGCAGGAACACATCCACCAGCCGCCCGCCGAACGAGGCGCGGTCGTAGCGGATGAAGGGCCGTGCGCCCAGGGCATCGCGCCAGCCCATCTCCGGCATCGCGGCGGGCACGGCCAGGACCATGGGTTCGCTCAGCAACGGTTGCCACGCCAGCTCCGGCGGCAGATTGAAGGGCGGGCGGATGAGTACCGCCAGGTCCACTTCCGCGGCATCCACATGAGCCAGCAGCGACAGCGACACGCCGGGCACGATGCGCACGCTGACATCGGGGAAATCGGCCCTGAACAGACGCAAGGCGGTCACCAGCAGATCCTGCTGCACGGAAGCGATGGCCGCCACGCGCAGCGAACCGGTAACGTGGCCGTTGCCCGCCTGCGCCACCATGCGGTTAACGAGGCCCAGCACTTCCTCGGTCTGCGCCAGGATGTCGCGCCCCGCGTCATTCAAGGTGGCGGACCGCGCCGTGCGGTCGAACAACGACACGCCGAGGAACTCTTCCAGCCGGCGGATCTGCGCGCTGACGGCGGACTGGGTCAGGCCGAGCTGGCGCCCGGCCCCCGTGAAGGTGCCGTCGCGGGCCACGGCGACGAAGGTGCGGAACTCGGTAAGCATCATTAAAATTGATTGTAAGTCCAAAAAAATATCGTTTTTCAATCAAAAAAACAATCCATAAACTAGCATTCGCTTTCTACCCCACCCTGGAGTCCCGAATGAGTGCCCAAGCCGCCATGCCCCCTTTCCACCTGGCCTTCCCGGTCCGCGATATCGCCGAGGCCCGGCGCTTCTATGGCGACCTGCTGGGCTGTCCGGAGGGGCGCAGCGCGCCGGAATGGGTGGACTTCAATTTCTACGGCCACCAGATCGTCGCCCACCTGGCGCCCGACGAATGCGGCCACAAGCAGACCAGCGCCGTCGACGATCATGACGTGCCGGTACGCCACTTCGGCGCCGTGCTCTCCATGGAGCAATGGGAAACCATGGCGGACAAGCTGACCAAGGCCGGTACCAAGTTCGTCATCGAGCCCTATATCCGCTTCAAGGGCGAAGTCGGCGAACAGGCGACGATGTTCTTCCTGGATCCGTCGGGCAACGCCCTGGAGTTCAAGGCCTTCAAGAACATGGACTCGCTGTTCGCCAAATAGGGCGCGGCGGCACGTGGACACCGCGCCCGGTCAGCCGGCGCCGGTCTGGCACATCTATCCGCAGGGCGATCGCTGCCTGCTGGTCGTGTTCGGCGATTCCATCGACGCCGGCGTGGGGCGGCGCTGCCTGGCCGTGGCGGCCCTGCTGCGCGACGCCGGGCTGCCCGGCGTCACCGACGTCGTCCCTTCGTTCGTCGCGGTGGCGGTGCATTACTCGCCCGGGCCGGATAACGCCGGCCCGACCTTCGCATTTCTGGCCCGCCGCATCGAAACCCTGCTGGCCGCGGGCATACCGGACGCGGACAATACCGCCCGGGACGTGGAAGTGCCCGTCTGCTATGGCGGCGAGCACGGCCCCGACCTGCCGGAAGTCGCGCGCGCTGTCGGCGTCACGCCGGACGAGATCGTCGCCTTGCATACGCAGCCCGGCAGCATGGTGTTCATGCTGGGATTCGCGCCGGGCCATCCCTATATCGGCGTGCACGACGCGCGCCTGAACCTGCCGCGGCGCGCCTCGCCGCGCACCGCCGTGCCGATGGGATCGGTGGCCATCGCCAACCGCCAGACCGTGATCTATCCCAGCCGCCTGCCGGGCGGATGGAACATCATCGGCGCCACGCCATTGAAGCTGTTCGATCCGGCACGCGAACCGGCGTCGCTGCTGCAGCCCGGCGACCGGATCCGCTTCGTTCCGATCGATGCGGCCACCTTCGCGCGCATGCGGGCGGAGCAGGCATGAGCGTTCGCGTGTTGAAGCCGGGCTTGCTGTCCTCCTTGCAGGACCTGGGACGGCTGGGCTACCAGCACCAGGGCATACCGGCCGCCGGCGCCATGGACGCCAGGGCCCACCGCCTGGCCAGCCTCCTTGCGGGCAACGACCCGGCGCGCACCGCCTCGCTGGAAATCACCCTGCAGGGGCCGACGCTGCGCTTCGAACGTGCCGCCTGCTTCGCCCTGGGCGGCGCATCGCTGCGCGCCGCGCTGAACGGCCAACCGTTACCGGTTAACCGGCCGCTGCTGGCTCGCGCGGGCGACGAGCTCTCTTTCGGCGCGCCCATCTTCGCGCCCGGCGAGACCGCGCCCGGCGCGGCGCCGGGCCTGCGCGCCTATCTGGCGGTCCACGGCGGCTTCGCGGTACCGCCGCTGATGGGTAGCGAAAGCACCTATCTGCGCAGCGGTTTCGGCGGCCACCATGGGCGGGCGCTGGCCAAGGGCGACACCATCGAGCTGCGCTTGTACCTGCGCGACGACGGCCTGGATGCGCTGGAGGATGCCCAATGGCAGACGCGGCTGTACCTGCCGGGCACGCTGGCCGCGCGGACGCGGGCCACGGTGCGGGCGATGCCGGGACGGCAATGGGAAGACTTCAGCGCCGCGGCGCGCGCGGCCTTCGGCCAGGAGCCGTTCATCGTGACGCCGCAGTCCGACCGCATGGGATACAGGCTGGACGGCCCGGCGCTGGCCATGGACACCCCACGCCAGATGCTGTCGGAGGCTACCTGCTTCGGCACAGTCCAGGTCCCCGCCGATGGCGCGCCCATCGTGCTGATGGCAGACCGCCAGACCACCGGCGGCTATCCCAAAATCGCCCAGGTCGCCAGCGTCGATCTCCCGGCCTTGGCACAAACCGCGCCCGGTAGCACCATACGCTTTGAAATGATTTCCCTGGAGCAGGCACAGCGGCTGGACAGCGATCGGGAGACCGCATTCGCGCACCTGGCCGCGGCCCTCGCGCCCCTGCGCGCGCTGTATGCGCGCCATACATACGAACCGGACTGACGGAGCACAGCCATGGGTTTATCCATAGATTTGAACTGCGACATGGGCGAAAGCTACGGCGCCTGGAAAATGGGCAACGATGAAGGCGTACTGGAGTACGTATCGTCGGCCAACATCGCCTGTGGTTTCCATGGCGGCGATCCCGGCACCATGCGCCGCACGGTGGCCGCGGCACTGGCGCGCGGCGTGGCGCTGGGCGCGCATCCGAGCCTGCCCGACCTGGCCGGCTTCGGTCGCCGCGTCATGCAGATCAGCGCCTCCGAAGCCTACGACTTCATGGTCTACCAGATCGGCGCGCTGGCCGGCGTGGCCGCTTCGCAGGGCGCGCGGCTGCACCATGTGAAGGTGCACGGCGCGCTGTACAACATGGCCGCCAAGGACCGCGCCCTGTCGGAAGCGATCTGCCGCGCGATGCGCGACGTCGATGCCGGTCTGGTGCTATACGGGCTGGCGGGCAGCGAACATATCCGCGCCGCCGAGGCGCTGGGCGTGCCGGTGGCGCAGGAAGTCTTCGGCGATCGCTCTTACCAGGACGACGGCTCGCTGACGCCGCGCAGCCACCCGGGCGCGATGATCACCGAGGTCGACAAGGCGGTCGAACAGGTGCTGCGCATGGTGCAGGAAGGCAAGGTCCGCTCGGTCAACGGTAAGGACGTGCCGGTGCGCGCCGACACGCTTTGCATCCACGGCGACCAGCCCAATGCCCTGGTCTTCGCCAGCGGCATCCGCGCGGCGCTCGAAAAAGCGGGCATCGCGATCAAGACGGTGGCCTCGGCGCGCACGCCGGCCTGAGGGCCGATTTGCCGGCGGCGCGGGCCGTTCCGGCAACGGCGCGCGGACTGATCAGGCCGCGCCGATTCCGCGCGCGCTGACTTCTTCGGCATAGGCGCGTAGCACCATCGGCAACATCCAATGCGCGCATTCGCGCCGGGCCGCCGCCGCCCGGTCGAATTCGCGGCTGGCGACCGCTTCGCTCACCCGGCCGACGAAAGAAGCCACTGCGCCCACGTCGGAAAAGCCGCGGCGGTACAGGTTGTAGCGCAAGGGCTCGCAGCGCTCGTTCAGCCGATGCACGGCCTCCCGCAAAGGCTCGTTGCCGACGAAATCGACAATTTCCAGGAAGGCACTGCGCACGGTGGAGAGATAGCTCAGCACGGCGCGCTGCGGCTCGCAGCGCTCCAGGCGGCCATGCACCTCGCGCAGGCGGCCCAGCAGCGGTTCAAGGTCCTGGTACTCGGACAAGCCGCGAATGGCATAGCCTTCCAGCTCGGCGCGCAGCAAATAGAGCTGGCGGATTTCACGCTCGGTGTACAGCACCACGCGAAACCCCCGCCGCTGCGCATGCGTGGCCAGCCCGCTCAGCTCGAGCAGGCGCAGCGCTTCGCGTATGGGACTGCGGCTGGTGCCGAAACGCCGTTCCAGCTCCTGCTCGCGCAGCGGCTGGCCGGGGGGCAAGGTGCCGTCGATAATCATCTTGCGTACCTGCTCGTAGAGCAGGTACGGAATAGTGGCCGGCGCCTTGATTTCCATACCCCTTCCTGAAGGCAATCGTTCGGTCGCGCTCGTGGCGCATAACAGAATGATACAACCCGATAGAGGCCGAAATCGGCTTACCGCCAAAATTCAAAAACACCGCGGCCGAAGCCGCGGTTTCCGGGGTTCGTCCTACACCAGCACGCGTTCGATCCCGCCGGCGTTGGCCTGCCTGACGTAGTTCTGCATCCAATCCTGCCCGAGGATATGGCGCGCCATTTCCACCACGATGTAGTCTGCCTCCATCGCGGTGTCGCCCTTGTAGCGCGACAGGCCCTGCAGGCACGACGGGCAGGAGGTCAGCACCTTGACGTCGCCGTCGAACCCATCGGCGCGCACCGCCTCGTTGCCCTTGCGCAGTTCCTCTTCCTTGCGGAAGCGCACCTGCGTGGAGACGTCGGGACGCGTGACGGCCAGCGTGCCGGACTCACCACAGCAACGGTCGCTTTTCAGCGTGCCGTCGCCGACCAGCGACTTCACGGTCTTCATCGGATCCTGCAGCTTCATGGGGGTATGGCAAGGATCGTGGTACATGTAGCGCACGCCTTGCACACCGTCCAGCTTGATGCCCTTTTCCAGCAGGTATTCGTGGATGTCGACCAGGCGGCAACCCGGGAAGATTTTGTCGAACTCGTAGCCCGCCAGCTGGTCGTAGCAGGTACCGCAGCTGACCACGACCGTCTTGATGTCCAGGTAGTTCAGCGTGTTGGCGACGCGGTGGAACAGCACGCGGTTATCCGTGATGATCTGCTCGGCCTTGTCGTTCATGCCGTTGCCGCGCTGCGGGTAGCCGCAGCACAGGTAGCCCGGCGGCAGCACCGTCTGCACGCCGGCATGCCATAGCATGGCCTGCGTCGCCAGGCCCACCTGCGAGAACAGGCGCTCCGACCCGCATCCCGGGAAATAGAACACGGCCTCGGTATCGGCAGATGTGGTGCGCGGGTCTCGGATGATGGGAACGTAGTTGGCATCCTCGATATCCAGCAGCTTGCGGGCCGTCTGCTTGGGCAGGCCGCCGGGCATTTTCTTGTTGATGAAGTGCACCACCTGTTCGCGCAGCGGCGCCTTGCCGACGGTGGCCGGCGGATGGCGCGTCTGCTTGCGCGCCAGGCCGGCCAGCAGGTCGTTGGCCGCGCGCTGCACCTTGTAGCCCACGCCCACCATCGCCTTGCGGGTGGCGTTGATGGTGGCGGGATCCTTGGCGTTCAGGAAGAACATCGCCGCGGTGGTGCCGGGGTTGAAGGACTTTCGTCCCATGCGGCGCAGCAGCGCGCGCATATTCATCGACACATCGCCGAAGTCGATGTCCACCGGGCAGGGGTTGTAGCACTTGTGGCAGACGGTGCAGTGGTCCGCCACGTCCTCGAATTCCTCCCAGTGCTTCAGGCTGACGCCGCGGCGCGTCTGCTCTTCGTACAGGAAGGCCTCTACCAGCAGCGAGGTCGCCAGGATCTTGTTGCGCGGCGAATACAGAAGATTGGCGCGCGGCACATGGGTGGCGCATACCGGCTTGCACTTGCCGCAGCGCAGGCAGTCCTTGATGGACGAAGAGATGGCGCCGATATCGCTTTGCTGCATGATCAGCGACTCGTGGCCCATCAGGTTGAAGCTGGGCGTCCACGCATGCGTCAGGTCCGCGCCCGGCATCAACTTGCCCGCATTGAAGCGATCGTGCGGATCGACGCGGCGCTTGTAGTCCTGGAAGGGTTGCAGTTCTTCCTGCGTCAGGAATTCGTACTTGGTCAGGCCGATGCCGTGCTCGCCGGAAATAACACCGTCCAGGTCGCGGGCGATCCGCATGATGCGGGCGACGGCCTCGTTGGCCTCGCGCAGCATGCCGTAATCGTCGGAATTGACCGGAATGTTCGTATGCACGTTGCCGTCGCCGGCATGCATGTGCAGTGCGACGAAAACGCGGCTCTTGAGCACGCGCGCGTGGATGGCGCGCATCTCGTCCAGCACCTTCTGGCAGGCCGAACCGGAAAAAATCCCCTGCAACTGCGCCAGGACCTCGGTCTTCCAGGAGACGCGCACCGTGCGGTCCTGCACGACGTCGAACACCCGCGCGTCCGCCTGCGCCCCGATGCGGTCGGCCAGGGTCGATTGCATGTGGCTCATGCCCAGACCGGCCAGGTCCGGCAGCGCCTGGCTCAGCGGTTTGTCCAGCTCGTTCAGCAGGTACTGCCAGCGGGCCCGCGTGGCGGCGATCAGCTCGCGCGCCTGGCGGGTGCGTTCGGCCAGGACTTCGGCGCGCGTGATTTCCGCGTCCTCGGCGTCTTCGGCCTTGCCCAGCGGCAGCGGCTGCCCGAGGAAGGTCTCCAGCTCGTCGAGCAGGCGCAGCTTGTTGCGCGTGGACAGCTCGATGTTGATGCGTTCGATATGGTCGGTGTATTCGCCCATCCGGCCCAGCGGGATCACCACGTCTTCGTTGATCTTGAAGGCGTTGGTATGGCGCGCGATGGCGGCGGTGCGCGAGCGGTCGGCCCAGAATTTCTTGCGGGCTTCCGCGCTGACCGCGACGAAGCCTTCGCCGTGGCGCGTGTTGGCCAGGCGCACGACTTCACTGGCGGCGGTGGCCACGGCGGATTCGTCGTCGCCGACGATGTCGCCGATCAGCACCATCTTGGGCAACTGGCCGCGCTTGCTCTTGGTGGCATAGCCCACCGCGCGCAGGTAGCGTTCGTCCAGGTGCTCCAGCCCGGCCAGGATGGCGCCACGCTGCTTGCCCTCGGTGTCCAGGTAATGCTTGACTTCGATGATCGACGGGATCGCATCGCGCGCCTGGCCGAAGAACTCCATACAGACGGTGCGCGTATGCGCCGGCATGCGATGCAGTACCCAGCGCGCGGACGTGATCAGGCCGTCGCAGCCTTCCTTCTGCACGCCGGGCAGCCCGGCCAGGAATTTGTCCGTGACGTCCTTGCCCAGCCCTTCCTTGCGGAAACGGCGCCCTTCGATTTCCAGGGTTTCGCTGCGCAGCGGCGTCCCGCCGGGCTTGCCCCGGCCGTCGAACCATTTGAGCTCGAAGCGGACGACGTCCACGTCGTGGATCTTGCCCAGGTTGTGCTCCAGCCGGGTGACTTCCAGCCAGTTGCCCTCCGGGTCCACCATGCGCCACCAGGCCAGGTTATCCAGCGCGGTGCCCCACAGGACGGCCTTCTTGCCGCCCGCGTTCATGGCGATATTGCCGCCCACACAGGATGCCTCGGCCGAGGTGGGATCCACGGCGAAGACGTAGCCGGCCTGCGCGGCCGCGTCGGCCACGCGCTTGGTCACCACGCCGGCACCGGTGAACACCGTGGCCACGGGATCCGCGACGCCGGGCAGCGGGGTCAGTTCGACCTTGCCCAGCGTTTCGAATTTCTCGGTATTGATGACCGCCGATTTCCAGGTCAGCGGGATCGCGCCGCCGGTATAGCCGGTGCCGCCCCCCCGCGGAATAATGGTCAATCCGAGTTCGAAACAGCCGCGCACCAGCGCCGCGATTTCGTCCTCGCTGTCGGGCGTCAGCACCACGAAGGGGTACTCGACGCGCCAGTCGGTGGCGTCGGTCACGTGCGATACCCGGGACAGGCCATCGAACTTGATGTTGTCGCGCGCGGTCACGCGTCCCAGCACCTTCTGCGCCTGCCGGCGCAACTGCGCGGTCTGGTCGAACTGCGCCTCGAAGCTGGCGACGGCGGCGCGCGCACGGTCGATCAGCTGCAGCACCTTTTCGTCGCGGTACAGGTCGCGCCCTTCCTGGAAGTCGATGCGGCTGGGCTCGCGGCGCTTGTCGATCTCACCCAGGCGGTGATGCAGCGCCTCGATCAGCAGGCGGCGGCGCTTGGGATTGTCCAGCAGGTCGTCCTGCAGGTAAGGATTGCGGCGCACCACCCAGATGTCGCCCAGCACCTCGTACAGCATGCGCGCGGACCGGCCCGTGCGGCGCTCGGCGCGCAAATCGGCCAGCAATTGCCAGGCGTCCTCGCCCAGCAGGCGGCCGACGACTTCGCGATCGGAAAACGAGGTGTAGTTGTAGGGGATTTCACGCAGGCGGGTGCCGGGTGCCGGCGGGACCGCCGCGTTCAAGAGCTGGCTGGCGAGGGGGGCGTTCATGGATGCTGAAGGGTGGCCCTTAAAAAATCATTTTAAGCCATAGGATGATGCCGCTCCGGAAAACCCCCAGGGCGGCACGGGCTGACACCGTGCTGAAGCCGGCGTCCGGCCACCGGCCGGCGACGCCCGTCGGTATCGCGCAGCGCGCAAGCGGGCGGCGCCCGCCAGGGAGCCCGCCCGCGCTCAGACGTGCGGAAACATCCATACCAGGCTGCCGGTCATCACCAGGTAGCGCAGGAATTTACCGATGGCCATGTACACCAGGCAAGGCCAGAATGCCAGGCGCAGCCATCCCGCCACGGCGCACAGCGGGTCCCCCACGGCAGGCATCCAGGAAAGCAACAGCGCCGGCGGGCCCATGCGGTGCAGCCAGTCGTGGGCTTTTTGGTGCCAGCGTCCCTGCCCGGCACCGGCGCGGGCCTCGTGGGCGCGGTGCGGGTGTTTTTCCTTCCAGCGTTCGGCGGCGCGCCAGGCGCCCCAGCCCATGGCGTAGCTGATCGCCCCGCCCACGGTATTGCCCGCCGTGGCGACCAGGACGGCCGGCCAGAACATATCGGGCATCAGCTTCACGTAGCCGAACACCGCCGGTTCCGAGCCCAGGGGTAGCAGGGTCGCGGAAACCAGGCTGATAATGAATATGGCGCTGAGGCCGACGTCGGGCAGCGCCAACGTGGCAAGGAGCCAGTTCACGGCGGACGTCAGGGCTGCTTCCATGCCGCGCAGTGTAGCCGGAACCCTGTGGTAATCTGCCCGACGCTTTCCAAACCCGTGCCTTGCAGTCCATGTCCACCGACTATCTGAAACGCATCCTCACTTCGAAGGTCTACGACGTCGCCGTCGAGTCCCCGCTGGAACCGGCCACCCTGCTGTCCCAGCGAATTTCGAACACGGTGCTGCTCAAGCGGGAGGACACCCAACCGGTGTTCAGCTTCAAGCTGCGCGGCGCCTACAACAAGATGGCCAACATGGCGCCCGCGGCACTGGCGCGCGGCGTGATCGCGGCCTCGGCCGGCAACCACGCGCAAGGCGTCGCGCTGTCGGCCCGCAGGCTGGGATGCCGCGCCGTCATCGTCATGCCGACCACCACGCCCGACGTCAAGGTCGACGCCGTGCGGCGTCTTGGCGGCGAAGTCGTCCTGGCGGGCGAAAGCTTCTCCGACGCCTATGCCCACGCCAAGGAACTGGAACGCAAGCAGAAGCTGACTTTCGTGCACCCCTTCGACGATCCGGACGTCATCGCCGGACAGGGCACCGTGGGCATGGAAATCCTGCGCCAGCATCCGGGCCAGCTCGATGCGATTTTCGTCGCCATCGGCGGCGGCGGCCTGATTTCCGGCGTGGCGGCATATATCAAGCAGTTGCGGCCGGAAGTAAAAATCATCGGCGTGCAGACGGAAGACTCCGACGCCATGCTGCGCAGCGTGCGTGCCGGACGGCGCGTGGTGCTCAACGACGTCGGGCTGTTTTCCGACGGCACGGCGGTCAAGCAGGTGGGCGCGGAAACCTTCAGGCTGGTTCGCAAGTACGTGGACGACTTCGTCGTCGTCGATACGGATGCCATCTGCGCGGCGATCAAGGACGTATTCCAGGATACCCGCAGCGTGCTGGAACCGGCCGGCGCGATGGCGGTAGCCGGCGCCAAGCAGTACCTGGCCCAGCATAAGTGGAAGAACAAGACCGTGGCGGCGATCGCCTGCGGCGCCAACATGAATTTCGACCGCCTGCGCTTCGTCGCCGAGCGTGCCGAGGTCGGCGAGATGCGCGAAGCGGTGTTCGTCGTCTCCATGCCCGAACAGCGCGGCAGCTTCCGCAAGTTCTGCGAACTGGTGGGCGACCGCAGCGTCACGGAATTCAACTACCGGATATCCGATGCCGTACGCGCCCACGTGTTCGTCGGACTGCAGGTGTCGTCGCCGGCGGAACCCGAAAAACTGGCCACCAACTTCCGGCGCCACGGATTCGACACGCTGGACCTCACGCACGATGAAATGGCCAAGACCCACCTGCGCCATATGGTGGGCGGCCGGTCGTCCCTGGCGCACGACGAACTGCTGTACCGCTTCGAGTTCCCCGAACGCCCCGGCGCGCTGATGCGCTTTCTGAGCGCCATGAATCCCAGCTGGAACATCAGCCTTTTCCATTACCGCAACCAGGGCGCGGACTACGGCCGCATCCTGGTCGGCATCCAGGTGCCGCCGTCGGACAAGAAGCAGTTCAAGCAGTTCATCGCCGAATTGGCGTATCCCTGCTGGAACGAGACGGAAAATCCGGCCTATAAACTGATACTCTGATCGACCCCGCAGTCGCGGGCATACCCAGCGGGACGCGCCGGATGGACATCCAGCTCAATGACATCGCTTTGTTCGTCGAAGTCGCCAAGCGCAAGAACTTCAGCCATGCGGCCGAAGCGCTGGGCCTCCCTTCGGCTACGCTCTCCAAGCGCGTTACCGAACTGGAGCGCCGTGTCGGCCTGCAACTTCTGACGCGCACGACGCGCCGCATCGACCTGACCGAAGCGGGCGCCCTGTATTTCGAACGCTGCCGCCACATCATCGAAGAAGCCCGCGTGGCCCACGAGCAGCTTCAGGATATGGCGGCACTACCCCGCGGCCGGCTGCGCGTTTCCATGTACGTCAGCCTGGCGCACCTGGTGCTGCCGGTCGTCATGCGCGAATTCACGGAGCAATACCCGGACATCGAATGCGAATTCGACCTCAGCGGCCGCCCCCTGGACCCGATCAGCAATCCCTTCGATGTGGTCCTGCGGGCCGGCCAACAGCCGGATTCCAGCCTGATTTCGCGGCAGTTGATGCTGATGGATCATCAACTTTATGCGTCCCACGATTACCTGGCACGCCACGGGCAGCCGCTGACGCCGGCGGATCTCAGCCACCATGACTGCCTGCGCTTTCCCTCCGGCGAAGGCGCGACGTCCTACTGGATGCTCCATTCCGGCGAACGCGTCGAACGGGTGGCGGTGTTCGGCAGGCTGATCGCCAATAACACCGGCATGCTGGCGCGCCTGGCGGCACGCGGCATGGGCATCGTGCCGCTGCCCGTATTCCATGCGATGGAAAAGGCCATCGCCGCCGTGGGCCTGGTCCGGGTGCTGCCCGAATGGAGCCTGACGCCCCTGCCGCTGTTCGCCCTGCTGCCCTCGCGCACGATTCCCGCCAAGACCCGCGCCTTCCTGGATTTCATCCAGCCGCGTCTGCAGGAACAGCGCTAGCCCCCACCGCCCTGCCCGCCGGGAAGCGACCCGCCCGCCTCCCGTGCTTCACTTCGCCCTTGACTCTATTTTTCATGGTTGTGAAAATACATTCACAATACCGAAAACTGGAGACACAATGGCCACTTCCCTTCCCGCCTGGCTGGTCCGCGAGGCCGACGTAGCCGGCTACCACCCCGCCAACCACCTGGGCACCACCAATCGCCGGCTGATCGGCCGGGAAAATGTGGGCGCCCGCAGTGTCGAAGTGATTCTGGGCGTCATCGAAAAGGGCAAGGGGGCGCTGCCGCACGCCCATCCCGGCATCGAGCAGGTCTGCTACCTGCTTTCCGGAACCGCGCGGGCGGAGGTCGACGGCGTCGCTGCCGACATGCAGGCCGGGGACTGCTGCTACTTCCCGCCCGACATCCCCCACGTCTTCACCGTCACCAGCGAACAGCCGGCGCGCCTGCTGGTGATCTACACCCCGCCTTACGAGGAAAACCCTGACCGGGTCATCCGGCAGGCATAAAAAAACCCACACAGGAGACAACCACCATGAACCGTATTCGCTTCGTCGGCCGCCTGGCCGCCATGGCGGCCGCCGCTTTCGGGCTGGCCGCGCTGCTGGCCCAGCCCGAGGCCCGGGCCGCCTATCCGGACCGGCCCATCACGCTGATCGTGCCCTTCCCGGCCGGCTCCGGCACGGATGCCGTGGGGCGGATTTTCGCCACCGAGTTGGGCCGTCTGCTGAACGGCCAGGTCGTGGTAGAGAACAAGCCGGGCGGCAACGCCACGATCGCCGCTTCCTACGTGGCGCGCGCCAAGCCTGACGGATACACCTTGTTCGTCACCACCAATACTTCCCATTCGGCCGCGCCGTACCTGATGAAGAACGTCCCGTACGATCCGGTAAAGGACTTCACGCCTATCGCGCGCGGCGGCAACCTGCCCTTCATCCTGGTGGTCAACCCCAAGCTGCCGGTCAAGACGGTGCGCGAGCTGGTGGCCTATGCCAAGGCCCATCCCGGCAGGCTGACCTATGCCAGCGGCAATAGCACCGGCATCGTGGCGGGCGCCACCCTGGCGCGCCGCGCCGGCATCGATATCGTGCACATTCCCTACAAGGGCACGCCCCAGGCCATTACCGACGTGGTCGGCGGCCAGGTCGACATGATGTTCACCGACGTCGCGTCCGGGCTGCCCTTCGTCCAATCCGGCAAGATGCGCGCGCTGGCCGTCTCGACAGCGGCGCGCAGCAGCGTGGTGCCGGATATCCCCTCGATGGAAGACGAGGGAATATCCGACTTCGACATCAATTCCTGGAACGGCTATTTCGGCCCGGCCGGGATGCCGGCGGACGTGGTCCATACGCTGAACGCCGCCATCAATAGAATCGTCGCCGACCCGCGGGTACGCAAGCAGCTGGCGGGCCTGGGCTTCGATGCCTTCAGCGGCACACCCGAGGACTTCTCCGCCTTCGTCTCGCAGCAGTTGCAACTGTGGGGCAAATTGATCAAGGACGCGGGAATAGAGCAGCAATGACACAAGACGACGCAGCGCGCGGGCGCACCGGCGAGCCCAGCGCCGGCCCGCTGGCCGGGGTACGCATCCTGGACCTGACCGCCGTGGTGATGGGCCCCTACGCCACCCAGGTCCTGGCCGACCTGGGTGCCGATGTCATCAAGGTGGAATCCCCGGCGGGCGACAACATGCGCGCCGTCGGTCCCATGCGCAACCCCGGCATGGGACACCTGTACCTGCACTTGAACCGCAACAAGCGCTCCATCGTGCTGGACCTGAAGCAGTCCGCCGGACGCGATGCCTGCCTGGCGCTGGCGCGGGATTGCGATGCGGTGCTGTACAACATCCGCCCGCGGGCCATGGCGCGGCTCGGCCTGGACTACGCCGCCTTCGCGGCGCGGCGGCCGGATATCGTCTATGCCGGCGCTTACGGATATGCCGAAAACGGCCCATATGCGGGGCGGCCGGCCTACGACGACCTGATCCAGGGGCAGACCGGCATCGCCGACCTGTTCCGCCGCCAAAGCGAAGGCGAACCGCGCTACGCGCCCCTGACCCTGGCCGACCGCGCCGTCGGCCTGCACATGGCGATCGCGCTGCTGGCCGCCGTGCTGCACGCGCGCGCGAGCGGCCAGGGCCAGAGCCTGGAGATCCCCATGTTCGAGGGCATGGCCCATATGGTGCTGGGCGATCATCTGGGCGGCTGGACTTTCGACCCGCCGCTCGGGGAAACCGGCTATGCGCGGCTGCTGGCGCCCCACCGCAAACCCTACGCCACGCGCGACGGCCACATCTGCCTGTTGATCTACAACGACAAGCACTGGCGCAATTTCTTCGAGGCCATCGGCCAGCCCGCCATGGCGGCGGACCCGCGCTTTTACACGCATACGGCGCGCGCCGAGCACATCGGCGCGGTCTACGCCTACGTCGCCCAGGTCATGCTGACACGCGACACGGAAGACTGGCTGCGGCTGCTGGCCGCCGCCGACATCCCCGCCTCGCGCCTGTACGGCATCGAGGATCTGGTCGCCGACCCGCATCTGCGGGCCACGGGGTTTATCCGCACCGTGGAGCATCCCACGGAAGGGCGCCTGCGCACACCGGCGCCGCTGGGCCGCTTCGATGCGACGCCGACGACGCTGCGCCGGCCCGCGCCCCGCCTGGGCGAACACAGCATCGAAGTCCTGCGCGAAGCGGGCTTCGCCGAATCGGCCATCCAGGCGCTGCTGGACGCCCAGGCCACCTACGATGGGAAACGCTGATGGACTACGCATTCACGCCTGAACAAGTCGCCATCCGCGACGCGGTGGAACAGATCTGCGCCCGCTATCCGGACGACTATTGGCTGGAACGCGATCGCGAAGGCGGCTTTCCGCATGGATTGCATGCCGACCTGGCGCGCGACGGCTGGCTGGGCATCGCCATGCCCGCCGAATACGGCGGCGCGGGCCTGGGCATGACCGAAGCCGCGCTGATGATGCAAACCATCGCCGCTTCCGGTGCCGGCTTCGCCGGCGCTTCGGCGGTGCACATGAACATCTTCGGCCTGAATCCGGTGGTCGTCTTCGGCGACGCGGAACAGCGCGCCCGCTGGCTGCCCGACCTGATCGCCGGCAGGCACAAGGCCTGTTTCGCCGTCACGGAGCCCGACGCGGGCCTGGACACCACCCGTCTGGCCACGCGTGCGGTGCGCGAAGGCGACCACTACGTGGTGCATGGGCGCAAGATCTGGATTTCGACGGCGCAGGTCGCGCACAAGATGCTGCTGCTGGCGCGCACCACGCCGCTGGCGGATGTGGACAAGCCCACGCACGGGCTTTCGCTGTTCTACACCGACCTGGATCGCCAACGCGTGGAAGTCCGCGAAATCGACAAGATGGGGCGCAAGGCGGTCGACTCCAATATGCTGTTCATCGACGGGCTGCGCATCCCGGCGGCCGACCGGATCGGCGAAGAAGGCCGCGGCTTCGAATACATCCTGCACGGCCTGAACCCGGAGCGCATCCTGATCGCCGCCGAAGCCGTGGGCATCGGCCGCGCGGCGCTGGACCGCGCCGTGCGCTATGCCGGCGAACGCACGGTATTCGGCCGCCCCATCGGGCAAAACCAGGGGGTGCAGCACCCGCTGGCCCAGGCCTGGATGCAG
Organism: Bordetella sp.; assembly: GCF_057362025.1. Classification (NCBI taxonomy): domain Bacteria; kingdom Pseudomonadati; phylum Pseudomonadota; class Betaproteobacteria; order Burkholderiales; family Alcaligenaceae; genus Bordetella; species Bordetella sp. The sequence goes on from NZ_JBMQQZ010000085.1 coordinate 28,805, forward strand.
CTGGAAGCCGCCGATCTGATGGTGTTCAAGGCAGCATCCCTGTACGACGCCGGGCAACCTTGCGCGCCCTATGCCAACGCGGCCAAATACCTGGCGGCGGAAGCCGGCCACAACGCCTGCCAGACCGCGGTAATGACCTTGGGCGGCATGGGTTACGCCAAGGAATACCATGTGGAACGCCTGCTGCGCGAAAGCTATATCCCGCGCATCGCGCCCGTCAGCCCGCAATTGATCCTGTGCTTTATCGCGGAAAAAGTGCTGGGCCTGCCTAAATCCTACTGACTTTTTTCGGGTTATTGCGCGTTCTGTTCCAGGGCGGCGCAGGCGGCGCGCAGGATGCGGGCGTAGGCGTCCTGGTTGGGTTCGATGCGATAGACGGGGGCTCCGACCGAAATCGCATAATGCTCGCCGCCCAGCGCCAACGGCCAGGCGATGGCGCCGACCTCGGCCAGCGACTCGCCCAGGTTGCGGAACCAGCCGCGCTGGCGCGACGCGGCGATATCGGCCTCCACCGCTTCGGGCGCGACCATGGTCCTGTCGTTGTAGCGGACCAGCGGCCCGCGCCGCAGCAGCTCTCTTTGCTTGTCCACGGGCAGCGTGGACAACAGCGCCTTGCCCAGCGAATTGGCATGCAGTTCGCGGAATTCGCCTGCCACCGGGGCATAGCGGATGGTGTGCGGGGAGTCCAGCACCTCCAGGTAGACGACCCGGTAATCCGGCGTCAGTTTGCCGAACACCACGGTTTCCCGCGTGGCTTCGCGCAATTCCAGCAGGCTGGGATACACGCGGTCGCGCACGGGATCGTTGCGGGCGATCTGCTGCGCCATGGCCAGCAGCCGGCTGGTGGGGTAATAGCCGTTGCGGCGGCCCACCTCGTATAGATAACCCAGTTCAGCCAGCGTGCGGATCAGCGCCAGGCAGCTGGAGACGGGCACTTCCAGCAGGCGCGCCAGCTCCGACAGTGCCAGCGGCCGCTTTTCCCGCGCATAGACCTCGATGATCTCGATAACCCGCAAGGCCGTTTTGACGCTCATCGTGCTCCCGTTCGGAAACCGTCGCCGTACCGCATGATCCGTATGCGTGCCCGGCCTAGGCCGTTTCGCTTTCGAAACGGCAGACGGAATACAGCGGCGTGCCGGTTTCCGCCACGGCGGCCGCGCCCTTCAGGAACGGCAGGTCGATGATGGTGGCCGCTTCGACGACATTGGCGCCCAGGCGCTGCAGCAGCTTGATCGCGGCGATCATGGTCCCGCCGGTGGCGATCAGGTCGTCGACCAGCAGCACGCGCTGGCCGGGACGCACGGCGTCCGCATGCATTTCCACGGCGGCGTTGGCGTATTCCATCGCATAGGATTCGGCCACCGTGCGGTAAGGCAGCTTGCCTTGCTTGCGCACCGGGACGAAACCGAGGTTCAGCTCATAGGCCAGTACGCTGCCTATGATGAAGCCGCGCGCGTCCACGCCGGCGACCAGGTCCAGCCGCTGCCGCATATAGCGGTAGACGAACAGATCGATCAGGACGCGAAAAGTGCGCGGATCCTGGAGTACCGGTGTGATGTCCCGGAAGACCACTCCTGGCTTGGGCCAGTCGGGCACGCTGCGGATGGTGCGCCGGACGAGCTCGGCGTAGTCGGTGTGCATGATGGCGTCCGCCGTAGGGAGTGTGGCCGGAAACTATAACCCGCCGTGGGGGTATCACACCAATGCGGGTGTCTTGCCGGCGGACGAGGCCCGCCGCGCGCGCGGTGTTGCCGGGGCGCCCGCACGGGTCCGGCCCTGGGCGGGGATGCTATCGGCGACATTCTGCAGCGACGTGGCGATATGCCCGAGGAATTCCTCTACCATCCCCGGCAGCAGGCGGCCTTCCATGGTGTGCACCTGCAGCCGCCGCATCGCCATTTTCGGGTGGTCCAGCCGCCGCGCCACCAGGCCGCCGCGCCGCAGGGCGGATTCCGCCGGAAGATACGCCCCCAGCATCACGCGGTCAGAGTTGCGCACGAACGACATCAGCGCGGCCGACAGGTTACTGACGAACACGGGCTCGAAGCTCAGGCCTTCCATCCGCCAGCAGCGCTCCAGCAGCTTGCGCGTGGCAGATGTAGCGTCGCCCGTCGCCAGCGCATAAGGCAGCAGCTCGCGCGGGATGACGCAAGCCTGGCGGGACAGCGGATGCGTCCGGCACATAACGGCGTAGATGGGCGCGGGCATGGAATGGCGCGCCACCGTGCCCTGGGTTGCTTCCGAGCTGAAGGACACGGCCAGGTCGGCCTCGCCTTGCGCCACCCGGCGCACCGCTTCGGCCTGCGGACACACATGCAGGCTGAATCGCGCATGCGGATGGCGCGTGCGGAAAGCCGACATGAGCTCTGGCAGGAAATGATGCGCCGGACCGTCGGTGGCGACCACGCGGATGGTCCCGCTGGGCGCGCCGCGCAGGCTGGTGATGTCCTGCAGCACGGCATCCGCTTCCAACAGGGTGCGGCGGGCATGGGCCAGCAACAGTTCGCCGGCTTCGCTGAGCACCATGCCGCGCGACATGCGGGTGAACAGCGGCGTGCCGACCTCCGCCTCCAGTTTGGCGATCTGCCGGCTGATCGCCGACACGGCCACGAAAAGGCGTTCCGACGCGGCGCTCAGGCTGCCCGTGGCGGCGACCTCGGCGAAATACTTCAGAGCGACACCGTGCATGGGCGACCTCTCGGGCGGCAAGGCAAGGGTTTGCCTTTTTGGCAATACAAGGACGAAATATTCTAATAGCCCTGGGCCTCGCGCGGCCCTTAGAATCGAAAGAAAAAGCCATCACATGGGGATCGCAAAGCCGATGTAACCGCAACATCGGCGCCAGCGCCGGGACGCTTGCCCCACGGGCATGCCGTGACATCCGGCCCCCTTTCACGTCACAGGTTTACCGCGCTGCCGCTTTCGCTTTTGGATCATGGCATCACAGAATCCCCCTCCCGACCCGCCGCCCGATTCCGGCGAGCGCCGCCCGCCTCTTGTGTTTCCCATGCTGCCGAACCTGAACCGTATCGCAGGAGCCCCGATGCCCGCCGATGCCACCCTTCCCATTCGTCCCTTTGAACTACCCTGCCCCGACCTGAACGTGGAACGCGCCGGCAATACGGGAACGGAAGGCATCTGGCACTTCGATTCCGGCCTGCCCGGGCGCAGCGTCATGCTGACCGCACTCATCCATGGCAACGAACTGTGCGGCGCCTGGGCCTTGAAGGCCGTGCTGGCGCAGGGCGTGCGCCCGCGAACCGGCGCGTTGACGCTGGCGTTCTGCAACCTTGCCGCCTTCGACCGCTTCGATGCGGCCAATTACGCGTCATCGCGGTACGTCGACGAAGACATGAACCGTATCTGGACCGGCGACAGGCTATCCGACGACAGCACCCAGGAACGCCGCCGCGCCGCCGCGATCCTGCCCTGGCTGAGGAAAGCCGACTGGCTGCTGGACATCCACTCCATGAGCAATTCGGTCGTGCCCTTGCAAATGGCCGGCGTGCAGCAGCGCAACATCGATCTGGCCCTGACGCTGGGCAATCCGGCGAAGATCATCGCCGACGCCGGCCACGCCGCCGGCGTACGCATGCGCGACTACGGCAAATTCGGCGAAGAAGGCGACAACGGCACGCGCTCGCTGCTGATCGAATGCGGCTTCCATGGCGCCCTGGCCGCCCGCGACGTGGCAGTGGACCAGACCGCGCGTTTCCTGGTCGCGTCGGGCATCGTCGAATCCACCGACCTGCCCGGCGCCTGGTTCGCGCCCACGGCGCCCAGCCAGGAGGCCCTGCTGGTCACGCACGCCATCGCCGCCAAGAGCACGGATTTCCGCTTCGCCGAACCCTGGAAAGGCCTGGAAAAACTGGCCAAGGCAGGCACCGTCATCGGCTGGTCCGAGGGCGAGCCGGTCGTCACCCCTTACGACGACTGCGTGCTGATCATGCCGTCGCTGGCCAATGTGCGGGCCGGTGTCACCGTCGTGCGCCTGGCGCGCCCCATTACCGGCGGCTGAGGCGCGACGACCGCCGCACGCTGCCCCGGGCTATCCCGCCGCTGCCGCACGCAGTAAAGTAGCGGCCAAGCGCTTGCGCCACATCCAAAGACATCATCCGGGGAATTGCCGCGTGGCATTGTTCATCCTGCGCCGGCTCATACAGAGCCTGTTCGTCCTGCTTGCCGTATCCGTCGTCGTTTTTTTCGCGGTCTATGCCGTCGGCGATCCCATCGAACTCCTGGTCAGTCCCGAAGTCAGCCTGGCCGATCGCCAGCAGATGATCGCCCGGCTCGGCCTGGATTTGCCCGTGTGGCAGCAATATGCCGGCTTCGTGTGGCGCGCCCTGCACGGCGACCTGGGCATATCCTTCGTACAGGGCGTACCGGCGATCTCCCTGATCCTGCAGCGCCTGCCGGCCACTTTCGAACTCGTGGTCGCCGCCATCCTGCTGACCTGTCTGCTGGGCATTCCGCTGGGCCTGCTGGCCGGGTTGCGGCGCGACACGGCGCTGGGCCGCGGCATCCTCGCGACATCCGTGCTTGGCTTTTCCCTGCCTGCCTTCTGGCTGGGCATGATGCTGATACTGATGTTCGCCGTCTGGCTTGGATGGCTGCCGGCCTCCGGCCGGGGCGAAACGGTAAGCGTGCTGGGCATCCCGTTTTCCTTCCTGACGCGTGACGGCCTGGCGCACATGGCGATGCCGGCCCTGAACCTGGCGCTGGCCAACGTGGCGCTGGTGCTGCGCATGACCGCGTCCGGGGTAGCCGAAGCCGAGAGCCAGGAATACGTCAAGTTCGCCCGCGCCAAGGGCATCCGCCCGGGCCGCATCGTCAGCCGCCACATCCTGCGCAACATCCTGATCCCCGTGGTCACCGTGGTCGGCATGGAGTTCGGCCAGTTGATCGCCTATTCGACCATTACCGAAACCGTCTTCGCGTGGCCCGGCATGGGCAAGCTGCTGATCGACAGCGTGTACCAGCTGGACAGGCCGGTGGTGGTGGCCTACGTCATGTTCGTCACCTTCCTGTTCGTCCTGATCAACCTGATCGTCGACATCCTGTATGCCGTGCTCGATCCGCGCGTGCAGCTGACCGCGCCGGCGCGTTGAGCGCCGCCTGCCCGCATCCGACATACTCATACCCACGCCATGCCCGATTCCGCTTCCTCCGGCCGCACGCGCACCGTCCCGCCCCTGGCCGAGACACCGAGGCGAGCCGCGATCCTGCGCAAGCTGCGCGGCCGGCCCACCGCCCGCGGCACGCTGCTCGTACTCGCCGTGCTGGCGCTGATCATTGTGATCGCCCCTTTCTTCGCACCGCAGAACCCCTACGATCTTGCCAACCTGAGCATCATGGACGGACGCCTGCCGCCGCGTTCCGTATCGTTGGACGGACATACGTACTGGATGGGTACCGACGACCAGGGGCGCGACATGCTCAGCGCCATCCTGTACGGCATACGCATCAGCCTGATCGTCGGCCTGTCCGCGGTGGCCATCGCCACCGCCATCGGCAGTACCGTCGGCCTGCTGGCTGCCTACGCGGGCGGCCGCGTGGATGCGATGCTGATGCGGCTGGTCGATTTCGTCCTGGGCTTTCCCTCCATCCTCGTCGCGCTGGTACTGCTGGCCGTGCTGGGACGCGGCGTCGACAAGGTCATCCTGGCGCTGGTGCTGGTGCAATGGGCGCACTATGCCCGCATCATGCGCGGCCGCGCGCTGCAGGAGCGGCGCAAGGAATACGTCGAAGCGGCCATGAACCTGGGCTTTCCGGCGTGGCGCATCATGATCGTGCACCTCCTGCCCAACTGCGTCGGCCCCATTCTGGTCTACGCCACGGTGCAGATCGCCCACGCGATCGCGCTGGAGGCCACGCTGTCCTTCCTGGGCGTGGGCGTGCCGATCACCGAGCCTTCCCTGGGCCTGCTGATCGCCAACGGATTCCAATACCTGCTGTCCGGCGACTACTGGATCAGCCTGTTCCCCGGCCTGGCACTCCTGTTCCTTATCCTGACCATCAACATCCTGGGCGATCGCCTTCGGGAAAGCCTGGATCCACGCCGATGAGCGACCTGCTTCTGGAGGTGCGCGGACTGCGCACCGCATTTCATACCCCCGCCGGCGCATGGCCGGCCGTCGACGGCGTGGACCTGACGCTGCGCCGTGGCGAAATCCTGGGCCTGGTCGGCGAATCCGGTTCGGGCAAATCCGTGACCGGCTTTTCGCTGATGGGCCTGATCGATCCTCCGGGCGAGGTCGTCGCCGGCGAAGTGCGCTTCAAGGGCGAAGACCTGCGTACGCGCGACGAGGAAGGAATGCGGCGCCTGCGCGGCAACCGCATCGCCATGATCTTCCAGGATCCGCTGATGACGCTCAACCCCGTGCTGCGCATCGGGGAGCAAATGGCCGAGACCATACTGACGCACGAAGACGTCAGCCGCGCCGATGCCATGGCACGCTGCGCGCAGGCGCTGGCCATGGTCGGCATCCCCTCGCCCGAGGCCCGCCTGCGCAGCTTCCCGCACGAATTCTCCGGCGGCATGCGCCAGCGCGTGGCGATCGCCATCGCCTTGCTGAACAAGCCCGACCTGATCATCGCCGACGAGCCGACCACGGCGCTGGACGTCACGATCCAGGGGCAGATTCTGTATCGCATGCAGGAGATCTGCCGCACGCAGAATACGGCGCTGATCTGGATCACCCACGATCTGGGCGTGGTCGCGGAACTGGCCGATCGCATCGCGGTGATGTACGCCGGCCGCATCGTCGAGACCGGTCCGGTGGACGAAGTGCTGGATGCGCCGCGCCATCCCTATACGCAGGGCCTGCTGCGCTCCATGCCCGGCACCGCCCAACCCGGCGCGCGCCTGCGGCAGATCGACGGCATGGCGCCCAGCCTCGCCGCGCGCCCCTCGGGGTGCCCTTTCCGACCGCGCTGCGGCAACGCGGTCACGCGCTGCACGGAACAATTCCCCGGCCCCACGCGCGAAGGCGCCCGCAGCTTCCATTGCTACGCGCCGGTGGCGCGGCCGGGAGCACAGCCATGAGCGCTTCCCCCATGAACGCACCCGTCATCGAACTGCGCGACATCCACAAGCGCTTCGGGCAGCGTCCCGATCTCGCGCAGCGCCTGCTCGCCCTGGCCGGGCGCCGCAACGACCGCACCGTGGTCCACGCGGTGAACGGCGTCAACCTGACGATCGCGGCCGGCGAAGTGGTCGGCCTGGTCGGCGAATCCGGCTGCGGCAAATCGACGCTGGGCCGCGTGGTGGCGGGCCTGCACGCGCCCACACAGGGCGAACTGCGTTACCACGGCCGACCGGTGGCCGACCTGCGCGGACGCGAGCGCCTGGACTATATCCTGGGCGTACAGATGGTGTTCCAGGACCCGCAGGCTTCGCTGAATCCGCGCCATCGCGTGCGGCAGATCCTCGGAGAAGCGCTGAAGGTGCACAAGCTGGCAGCGCCGGCCGAGATCCCCGCGCGCGTCGACAGCGCCCTGGCCGACGTCGGCCTGGGCGCGGACTACCGCGACCGCTTCCCTCACCAGATATCCGGCGGCCAGCGCCAGCGCATCGGCATCGCGCGCGCGCTGATGGTGGCGCCCTCCTTTCTGGTCTGCGACGAACCCGTGGCGGCGCTGGACGTATCCATCCAGGCGCAGGTCATCAACCTGTTCATGGACCTGCGCGAGCGCAACAACTTCACCTATCTGTTCATCAGCCATGACCTGGGGGTGGTGCGGCATATCTCCGACCGCGTCGCCATCATGTACCTGGGCCGCATCGTGGAAACCGCGCCGGCCGCGGAGATCTTCGGCGCGGCGAACCATCCCTACACGCAGGCGCTGCTGGCGGAGGTCCCGGACGTGAAGCGGCGCGGCCGCCGGTTCACGCCCATCCAGGGCGAGATCCCCTCTCCGCTGGCGCCGCCGTCGGGCTGCGCCTTCCATCCCCGCTGTCCTCACGCCATGCCGCGCTGCCGCGAACAAACGCCGCCGCTGGCCGAAATCGCGCCCGCGCACTGGTCGGCCTGCCACTTGAACGATGCGCCCGGCTGAAAGCGCCCGCGCGCCAGCACAGCAGGATTCGAGCAACAAAGACCGCCCCGCATACCGCCGGACCCGATGCCCCAAGGACAATCATGAATGCCTCCAACGCCGAACGCATCAGCCTGGACCTGAACCACCCCGGACGCAACGCCATTCCCTACGTCGACGAGGACCGCAACAGCGACCGGCCGTTCACGCTGCACACCTATCGGCCGTACCACTACACACCCGACCGTCCGGTGGTGTTCGTCCAGCATGGCGTGCTGCGCAACGGCGACGACTACCGGGACTTCTGGATTCCCGCCGCCGACAAGCACAATGTGCTGATCGTCGCGCCCACCTTCTCCAACGAGATCTGGCCCGGCACCGAAAGCTACAACAACGGCCGCGTGTTCACGCCCAGCGGCAATGTGCGCCCCGTGGCCGGCTGGACGTATGTGCTGGTCGAACGCGTATTCAACGACCTGCGCGCCGCCGGCGTCACCGAGGTCGAGCAGGCCTATCTGTTCGGCCATTCCGCGGGCGGCCAGTTCGTGCATCGGCTGATGAGCAGTCAATCGCACGTCCCTTTCAGGGCGGTCACGATCGGCAATCCCGGCTGGTACACCCTGCCCACCTTCGATCATCCCTATCCCGAGGGACTGGATGGCGTGGGCCTGACGCAGGACCATCTGGTGCGCCTGCTGGGCTACCCGATGACCATCCTGGCGGGCGACCAGGACATTGCCACCAGCGATCCCAACCTGCCCTCCGAACCGGCAGCCCAGCGCCAGGGCCCGCATCGCTACGCGCGCGCCCACAACTACTTCGAAGCCGGCAAGCGCGCGGCCACCCGCCTGGGCGTGCCGTTCAACTGGACCCTGCAATCGGTGCCCGGCATCGGCCATGACGGCAAGGCCATGTCCGCCGTCTGTGCCAGCCTGTGGTTCGAAGGCCGCATGCCGGACGACACGGAAATGGCCGCGCTGGCCGGCAAAACGGTTGCCTGAGCAAACCCACAACAAGGAAACGCCATGTCCGCTCAACCTTCTCTTTCCGCCCTGCCCTCGTCGGCCGACATCGCCGCGGGGCTGCGATCCTGGATCGAATGCGAATCGCCCACCCATTTCCCCGCGGGTGTCGCCGCCATGGCCGGCCTGGTACAGGCCGAGGCGCACGCCGCCGGCCTGCGCACGGAACTGAAGCCGCTGGGCGACACGACGGGCCCGCTGCTGGTCGTCTCCAATCGCGCCGCGGACGATACCCGGCCCGGCATCCTGATCCTGGCGCATATGGACACCGTCCACCCCGTCGGCACGCTGCGGGAAACGCCCTATCGCATCGAGGGGGACAAGCTGTACGGCCCGGGCTGCTATGACATGAAGGCCGGCATCTACATGGCGCTGCTGGCCATGGGCCGGCTGGCGACGCCAGGCGCGAGCCGGCTGCCGGTCGACATGGTGCTGGTACCGGACGAGGAAACCGGCAGCCATGCCTCGCGGCCTTTTATCGAAGCCTACGCACGCAATGCCCGCTACGGCCTGGTCTGCGAGCCGGCCCGCGCCAATGGCGGCAAATGCGTGACGGCCCGCAAGGGCACCGGCATGCTGCGGCTTGGCATCAAGGGCCACGCCGCCCACGCCGGCGTCGCCCATGAAAAAGGCCGCAGCGCCATCCGCGAAATGGCGCACCAGATACTGGCGCTGGAAGGCATCACCGATTACGCGCGCGGCGTCACCGTCAGCGTCGGCACCATCGAAGGCGGCACGGCTACCAACACCGTGCCCGCGCTATGCCGCTGCGTGGTGGACTTCCGTGTGCCCGACATGCCCGCGGCCGAAGATACGCTCAAGCGCATGCGCGGGCTGACGCCCGTCGGCCAGGACGTCAGCCTGGACATCGACGTCGAACTGAATCGCCCGCCGATGGTGAAGACCGAAGCCACCACCCAGCTGCTGGGCAAGGCCAGGCTGTTCGCCACGGCCGCCGGCTTCACGCTGGACGACGCGCCGATGACGGGCGGCGGCAGCGACGCCAACTTCACCTCCGCGATGGGCGTCCCCACCCTGGACGGCCTGGGCGCGGACGGCGACGGCGCGCATACGCTGCACGAGCACATCCTGGTCAGCACCCTGGCGGCGCGCGCCAAATTCTGGCATTTGCTGCTCAAGGACCTGGAATAGTTGACCGTATCCTGACGCTACCCATTCGCTTGCTTCATCCTTTGCAGCCATGACGACTCCCATTACCGACCGCCTGCGTGAACTCGGCCTGGAGCTTCCCCGCCTGCCGCAACCCGCCGGCAGCTACGTTCCCTTCCGCCGCCATGGCGACCTCGTCTATCTCGCGGGCCAAACCAGTTCCCGCGACGGCAAGGCGATCTATGCGGGCGCCCTGCACGGGCCGGACGATGTGGAACGCGGCTACGCGGCGGCGCGCCTGTGCATGCTGAATCTGCTCGCCGCGCTATCGCAGGCTTGCGATGGCGATCTGGATCGCGTGGGCGGCTGCCTGAAGGTCAACGGTTTCGTGCTGGCGGCGGCCGGTTTCGACGCCGTGCCGGGGTGTTTTTCCTGAAGTCCTAGGCATCTGCCTGACGGCCAGGCGCCTGGCCGTCGAACGAAGCGGCCCGCGAGCCCCCTTTCCGGCGGGCCGTACCGCGACAAGGATCGAAAGAATCAGATCGACGGCCAGGGCAAGCGATAGGACAGCCCCGCCAGGTCATTCACCGTTCCGATCAGCGTATCGAAGCGCATCGTGGCGCGCCGCTCCAGGCCATACGGTTCCCAGTGCGGCAGGCCGGCGTGATTGGGGTTGCCGCCGCGCGCAAATGCGATCCATGCCCGATGCATGGCATGGGCGATCCCCTGGAACTCCGCTTCGTCCGCGCCCTCCAGCATGGGAGAGTCGCGCCAGTTGTCGCGGTTATTGAAGACGAACGGGATCTCCAGGCAATGGCAGGACTTGAATCCCGGTACCGGCGACTGCCAGTCGAACTGATAGACATAGGCGGCACGGCCCGCCTTCGCCTGCCCTTCCGCCAACCTCAGGCTGCCCATGCGGAAGACCTGGTCGGTGGTCAGGTCGCCCAGCATGGCGGCGGGGCTGGGCACGGCGCGCAGGCGGCGGAATTCGTCGTAGTAGTCCTGGAACCGGGGGCCGCAGATACGCTCGAATACCTGCCGGGCGGCGGCCTCGTCGGCATTCAGGACGGCCTGGTCCACGCAATGGAAGGCAGCCATCTCCTCGCGCGTCGTACCCACCATGACGTCCACGTCGCCACCGGCCCCCGCCTGCAGGCGTTCGACGATGTTGCCCTCGATGACGCGGCCGTCGCGCACCGGCGAGAACGGCAGCGACAGCACGGCAAAGCCCGCCAGGCTGCGCGCCAGCTCGCCCTGCGCGGACAGCAGCTTGCCCACCGGCACCTGCTTCAGCGCCGCTTCGTCGCCGGGTTCGATGCCGACGATATGCGCGTAGCGCGCGCCCAGTTCGGCGGCTTCCGCGGCACCGCGCGAAGGGCGCCCCATGCCTGGGCTTTGCAGGATGGCGCGATGGAACAGGCCCTTGGCATCCGGCATGGTCATCATGGCCGCGATGGAGCCGCCGCCCGCGGATTGCCCGACCACCGTCACGTTGCCGGGATCGCCGCCAAAGGCGGCGATGTTGTCGCGCACCCACCGCAGGGCCTGCATCTGGTCCAGCAGGCCCAGGTTGCCCTCGCTGGTACCGGGCAAATACAGGAAGCCCAGCGCGCCCAGGCGATAATTCACGGACACGAAGACCACGTCGCCGTTGGCCGCGAAACGGTCGCCCGCGTACCACGGCAGCGATCCCGCCCCGCTGGAATACGCGCCGCCATGCAGCCACACCATGACGGGTCGCGCGCCGGCATCGGCCTTCGGCGTCCATAGCGTCAGCGTGAGGCAATCCTCGCTTTGCGGCCGTTCGAAGTCGCCCATGATGTGCGCCAGGCGCGAGCGGCCTTGCGGCGCGATGGGGCCGTCGGCCAGCGCGTCGCGTTCGCCCGGCCAGGCGGCATGATCGCGCGGCGGCTCGAAGCGCAGCTCGCCCACCGGCGGCGCGGCGTAGGGAATGCCGCGAAACACCGCGACGCCGTTTTCCATGCGGCCGCGCAGCTTGCCGGCGCGGGTGGCGACAACGGGCATGGATAGGCTTGCATCTGTCATGAAAGTCTCCAGACCCGCGGGCCGGGCGACTTGCGGAATCTGGATTCCGTCGGCCGGCGGCATGGGGTCAACAATGTCATGGTGTGGTCGCCCGCGCCTTATCGCGCGGCAAAGCGGCGTTCCAGCGGCACGATGACCAGCCGCTCCCCCGCCACGAAAAGCAACACGATGGCGAAGCAGGTCGCCAGGAAAGTCACGCTGTCCGCCGTGGTCTGGGCGCGCAGCATCAGGTATCCCAGGCCGCTGGGCGCGCCTACCAGCTCCGACACCAGGGCGATCTTCCAGGCGATACCGTAGGCGATGCGAATGGCGGACAACAGGTAGGGCACCAGCAGCGGCAAGGTGATGCGCCACCACACCCGCAGCGCGTGGCGCGTAAAACTGCGGCCCATCTCCATCAGCTCGCGGTCGATCGCCCGCAGGCCCTCCGTCACGTTGACCAGGCAGAACGGGATCAGGATGGCCACTTCCACGAAGATGACGCTGAAGTCCCCGGCATCGAACCAGATGGCCGCCAGGATCGCCCACCCGATGGAAGGAAAGGAATTCAGTACGGGCTTGATCCGTTCCTGCACGATCGCTTCGCACGCCGGCACGGCCTGCGACAAAAAGGCCAGCGCGCTGCCGATGAGCCCGGCCAGAAGCACCGAAACGACCACGCGCAGCGTCGAAATGGCGGTGTGGCCCAGGAACGCCGGATCGATGAACAGATCGAGCAAGCGCCGCCCGACGGCCAAGGGTCCGGGCAGCACGAACTCCGGCAGGCCGCGCGCCGTCAGCCACCATCCGGCAAGCAGTGCCACGACCAGGCCTTCGCCCAGCAGGCGGGCTTTCCAACCGGGCGCCTCGGCGCCGCGCACGGGTGCGGAGCTATTGCGCATATTGCCGTGACAGCCGCTGCTGCAGGGGTGAGAAGACGAAGCGATCGGTGCCGTAGACGAACAGCACGATCAGCACGATGGACACGAAAATCGTAGTGGTATCGAAATCCTGGCGCGCCATGTTGATCAGGTAGCCCAGGCCGGAATTGCCGCCGAAAAGCTCGGCCGTCAGGGTCACCTTCCAGGCCACGCCGAACATGATGCGCAGCGTGGCGAACACAAACGGATAGAGCAGCGGCACGACCACATGGCGGAACTGGCGCCAGCGCGAGCGGGTATAGCTGCGCGACATCTCCAGCAGTTCGTCGTCCATGCTGCGCAGCCCCGCCCACAGGTTCACCAGCGCGAACGGCGTCAATACGGCGCTGATGGCGAAGATCACCGCGCCGGAGTTGATGCCGAACCACATCACCGCCAGCAAGGTCCAGCCCACGCCGGGAAAGGCGTTCAACAGGGGCGCGAGCCGGTGCTGGACCGCGAAGCGCCAGACCGGAAAGTAGTACGGCAGCAGGGCCAGCAGGGCACCGATGACGAAGGACAGCGCGATCGCGCCCAGCACGTGGCCGATGGACACCGCCAGGTGCCACAACTGATGCGGATTGAGCAGGAAGCGGTACAGCCCCCGCGCCACTTCTCCCGGCCCCGGCAGCAGGAACGGCGGCAGCAGCCACGACGCGCCTTCCCACGCCGCCAGGAAGGCCAGGGTAAAGAGATGCGGCGCCCAGGACCGCCGCGGCATGCGTGCCGGCGCGGGGCCGCGCGCGCTGATACTGGATGACATGAAGCCGGCCTCAGGCGCGCGGGGCCTTGTCCCACACCAGCGTGCGGATGTCCGGATAGGACTTCAGCACGCCGAGGTCGCGCGCCTGCTGGTAGAACAGCATGATCGCCTCGGCATGTTCCTCGCTGAAGTAGCCGGGCACTTCGGAATTCTTGCTGAACCACCACTCGAAGAAATCCGGCTCCAGGCCGCTTTCCTTGCCCACCGCGCCGAAGACTTCCGCCTTGTTCGCCATGGCGTATTTCAGGGACTCGCGGAAAACGCGGCAGAATTCGACGTAGGCGTCCGGCTGCTTGGACAGGCGCTCCGGATAAGCGATGTTGACGGCGCTGACGAAGCGCGTCTTGAAGATCTCGTTGTTGTCGCGCGCCGTTTCCGCGATCAGCCGGTATTCGCCCGACTTCAGCGCGCGGTAGGCCTGGCTATGTATCAGCGTCGCGGCGTCGAGCTTGCCCGAGGCCAGCGCGCCCGGCAGATTGGGCGCCTGGATTTCCACCTGGTTGACATCGCCGCCCTCCAGCGCCATGTTCAGCCCGTACTTCTTCGCCAGCGCGATGCGGATCTGCGTATAGCCGGTCGAGCGCAATCCGTAGGACCCCAGCGTCTTGCCCTTCAGGTCCTGGGGCGTCTTCAGAGCGCTATCGCGCGGCACCCATACGCCGGCGCCTTCGCCGGCGGGGGCGGCGCGCAGGGAGGCCGCCAGGACATTCACCGCCAGGCCGCGTTGCGCGGCGGCCGGCAGGCTGACCACCGCCGCCATGATGACGTCGTATTGTTTGGCCGAGGTGGCCTGGATCAATTGCGGAATCGCCAGCGCGCGCGCCTGCACATCGATCGTGGCGGACGGCACCTTGCCATTGCGCATCGCCCAGGTAACGACGTCGTAGGCCGGGTCCAGCAGATACGCGTAGGTGATGGTGGGGCGCTGTTGCGCCAGCACGGGCGCCGCTATCCCATAGAGCGCGGGCAGCGCGACCAGTTTCAGAACACTGCGACGATGCATGGGCAAACTCCTAGGACATCGCGGCCCGTTCGTCGACGGGCATTGCCTCCATCGCGCGGAACAGGCCGACGAGATGATCGCGATGGGCCGCGAGACCGGCATGGTCCGCGCGGCGCGGCCGCGGGGTATCGATCGTCAGGGTCTCCAGCACGGTGGTCGGTTTGCCGGAAAACAGGACGATGCGGTCGGCCAACTGCAAGGCTTCGTCGATGTCGTGCGTCACGAACACCACGGTCTTGCCGGTGCGCTGCCAGATCTGTTCGATCTCGGCGCGCATGCGCTGGCGGGTGTTGGGGTCGAGCGCGGAAAACGGCTCGTCCATGAAAATGATCTGCGGGTCCACCGCCAGCGCGCGGGCGATCGCCACCCGCTGGCGCTCGCCGCCGGACAGCGCGGACGGGTATTTTTGCGCGTCGGCCGCAAGCCCCACCATGGCCAGCAGTTCCAGGGCCCGCTCGCGGCGGCGCCCGGCCTCCAGCCTGGTGGCCCTGCCGAAGCGGAGTTCCGACGCCAGCAGGATGTTGTCCACGGCATTGCGCCACGACACCAGCCGGGGCGACTGGAACACGAAGGCGATTTCCTGCCAGGCTTCGCCGGGAGCCCGTCCGGCCACGCTGACCTGGCCGCCGGCGACCGGCAGCAGCCCGCCCATCACCCGCAGGGAAGTCGATTTGCCGCAGCCCGATGGGCCCAGGATGCAGAGGAATTCGCCCCGCCTGACCTGGAAGCTGAGCTTGTCGTAAATGCGCTGGCCGCCCAGCGCCACATCGACGCGATCGAACACGATGATGGGGCCAGGTACTGCCCCGTCACGGGCGGCCGGGGTTGCGGAAGCGTCGATGGACACGGAAACGAATGGGCGATGGATAGGGCTTGGTATCCGCTTGGATACAAAAACGCGCGCCTCGCACCTTACCAGGGATGACGCCGGTTTGCCATGGTGTTCCCCCTAGGGCCGGACCACCGGCGACCGCACCGTTCCTCGGTCGGCCGCGCGCACCGCACGTTCCCGCGCGCCGCCAAGGCGTGCCCGCGCGTCCCCCCCGCGGCTCCTGGCCACGAGATCGCCTCAGGCGTAGAAACCCATCCTGGACATGTCGGCCCTGATCTGGCTGCGGTCGATCTGTATGGGCTGCCTGCCGACGCCACCGGGCGGAAGCGTCGCCGACGAAGCCACCGACTTCGCCGGCCGGAAACCGATATCCAGCAAAGTCCGGTTCAGCGCGGAATAGAACTCCGTCTTCTTGAAGTCCTGCATCACGGCGATGCGATCGGTTTCGCGGCCGTCGAAGACCCAGCTGTACAGATACGGTAGCGTGCGCTGGAATATGCGGCGATGATGCTCGTTGATAAAGAACTTCGCATGCTCCACGTAGCGATCGATGTTCTTGGCCAGGAAGTCGCGCGTAGACGCGCCGCCCATGAGCAAGGCTTCGCCGGCGCCGGGGCTGGTTTCCCTGTATTCCGGCATCTTGAGCTTCATCCGGGCATACAGGTTGCATTGCTCCAGGCCGTCGTAGCATGGCGAAGGCGCCGCGGTGAACCGGGACCCGAACTTCTGCAGGAACTTCCAGGCAAGAAACCACGTCATTTGCGCCGCCTCGCCGAGGTTTCGCTTCACGTTCTTATCGAGGTTGACCTGGCCGCCATGATTGCCGGGGAACGGTATGAAAATGGCATTGGTGGCCGGACTCATGAACTTGACGCGTTGCGCGTCCTGGGGCTTGAAGAACCCGCGCGTCTCGTGCATGGAGAGGACGGCGCAGTAATTCCTGACGTTGCGCGGGATCACGCTGGTGTCGATATCGCTTTTGTGCCCGAGACCCGCCACCGGGTCGACGGCGAAGATATTGACGCCGACCTGGGGAAAGAACTCGTTCAGCTTGTACGCCAGCTTCGTGCACGTCACCGCGCCCCGGCTCCAGCCCAGCATATTGATGACGTGAGGGAGCCGATCCAGTTCGGCGATCGTGGCGATGGCATGTATGACGTTGTCGTCCCAGCCGGCGCCCGTCGCCATCCCCGTCAAGGTCCAGTTGATATGGGTATTGCCAAGTTCCTTGTTGCCCAGGGCGGACTTCGACTGCTTGTCGCGCGTGAAAGGATTGAACTGGCCCGGCGTCACGCTGCTGGTCGGACTGCTGCCCGGACCATCGCATATCAGGAAATCGCGATATTCCCTGCCCGCGGCCAGGCGACCGAACTCCGCAACGATTTCCCCTTGATCATCGCGGCTTGCGCATGTCCCGTGATTGAAGACGGTGAATACTGTCATTTGAACCCCACTGCATTCGTTCATTGAAGAATGCCGTCCACCCGCGGGGCCTGGTGAGCGATGCGCGGCATCGCGCCATCTCCACCGCCGCTGATGTGTATTCCGGCACTCGAGTCGCGGCAGGATAGGGAGTTTTCTCGCGTGTCCTAACGAGAAAATCCTGAACGCGTCACGGCGAACACAGTGGCGAAGACGCCATTCGGGCGGATTGCCGAACGACCTGTCATAAGCGTCCCATCGAGATGTAGGAACCGTTCACGAAGGGCTGGCAATCGGATGTTTGAATGAGGCGAAGATTGTGTCGCCATGTAGGATTCAATGCACTCCAAGCGGCGAATCGACGCCGCCCCGGCGCGTATCTCGAGGAAGCCGCCGCCGGCAGCCACCCACCGGTCCGTTCCCGCCGATGTCCGCAGCCGCCGGGCCTTTGCTTTATGCCGGGCCTTTGTTAAGCAGCGCCTTCAGCATGCCGAGGCGTTCTTTGGGACTCAGGGCGCGCGTCGCTTCGTCTTCGGGAAAGCGCGCGTCGCCCAGGCCCATTTCCTCGATGAAACGGGAAGGCTCGCGCACCAGGTCTTCGCGCGCGCGCCGCCGCTTCTTGCACCAGCTAAGGTTCAGGCTGCGCTGCGCGCGCGTAATGCCCACGTACATCAGGCGGCGCTCTTCTTCGATGCGGCTCGCCAGGGATTCGGCGGCGCGCGCGGGATCGCCTTCTTCGTCGTCCTTGCCCAGGTGGGGCAGCAGCCCCTCTTCCACCCCCGCCATATAGACGTGGGGATACTCCAGCCCCTTGGACGCATGCAGCGTCGAGAGCTTGACCGCGTCGGGTTCCTCTTCCTCGCCACGTTCCAGCATGGTAACGAGCGCGACGTGCTGCACCAGCTCGAACAAGGTCATGCCGTCTTCGTCGGCCTTGCGCTTGAGCCAGCCGGTCAGTTCCAGGACGTTCTGCCAGCGTGTCTGCGCCGGCTTCTCGTCGAACATATCGTAAAGATAGCGTTCATACTGGATGGCGCCCAGCAGGTCATCCAGCAGCACGCCCGCGGGCTCGGCCGATGCCGGCTTGCTGCCGTCCGGAGCGCCGCGTCCGGCCCGCCATTGCATGCGCCGGACAAATTCCGCGAAGGTACGCAGGGATTCCAGCTGGCGTTGCTGCAGCAACGCATCCACGCCCTGCTCGAACACGGCGGCGAACAGGGAAAGCTGGCGTTCCGCGGCGTACTGCCCCAGCGTTTGCAAGGTGCCCTGCCCGATGCCGCGCTTGGGGGTGGTGGCCGCGCGGATGAAGGCGGGATCGTCCTCGTCGTTGGCGATCAGCCGCAGATAGGCCAGCACATCGCGCACTTCGGCCTTGTCGAAGAAGCTCTGGCCGCCGGAAATCGTGTACGGTATCTTCAGATTGCGCAGCGCCTGCTCAAGGATCCGCGACTGGTGGTTGCTGCGGTACAGGATGGCATAGTCTTTCCACTGCCCCTGCCGTTCGAAGCGGGCGGCGGAGATCCGCATCGCGATCGCCTCCGCTTCGGCTTCTTCGCTATCCATCGGCGTAATGACGATGGGCTCGCCCACCCCCAGGTCGGACCACAGCTTTTTCTCGAACAGCTTGGGATTCTTTTCGATCACCTTGTTGGCGGCGGCCAGGATGCGCTGCACCGACCGGTAGTTCTGCTCCAGCTTGATCAGCTTCAGATTGGGGTAGTCGGTCGTCAGCTTGGCCAGGTTTTCGATGGTGGCGCCGCGCCACGCGTAGATCGCCTGGTCATCGTCCCCCACCGCGGTGAACATGGCGCGGTCGCCGCTCAGCAGCTGGACCAGGCGGTACTGGCACACGTTGGTGTCCTGGTATTCATCCACCAGCAGATAGCGCACGCGGTTCTGCCAGCGGGTGCGGACTTCTTCGTTCCCTTCGAGCAGCAGGGCTGGAATGCGGATCAGGTCGTCGAAGTCCACCGCCTGGTAGGCGGCCAGGGTGGCGGCATAGCTGCGATACACGCGCGCGGCTTCCACATCGGCCTTGGTCGTGGCCTGCGCCGCCGCGGCGTCCGGGTCCAGCAGGGCATTCTTCCACAGCGAAATCGTCGTCTGCACGGTACGCAGCCAGCCGCGATCCGTCGTCGCGAGCAGCTCCTGGATGATGCCCATGGCGTCGTCCGCGTCCAGGATGGAGAACTGCGGCTTCAGGCCGGCATTGCGCGCTTCCTCGCGCAGGAAGCGCACACCCAGCGCATGGAAGGTGCTGATGGTCAGGCCCTTGGCGAGCTTGCGGTCCACCAGGGTCTTGACGCGCTCGTCCATTTCGCGCGCTGCCTTGTTGGTGAACGTCAGCGCCACGATATTGCGGCCCATGTAGCCGCATTCGCGCAGCAGGTAGGCGATTTTCTGCGTAATGACCCGCGTCTTGCCGCTGCCGGCGCCAGCCAGTACCAGGCAGGGGCCGCCCAGATACAGGATCGCTTCGCGTTGCGCGGGGTTCAAGCCGGCGGGTAGGGACTCGGACATGGGGCGTCAGATTTCCAGGGGATCGACCTCTAGCTGCCAGCGCACGCGGGACGCGGCGGGCAGATCGTGCAGCATCGCGGACCACGTGCCGAGGAAAGCCTGCAGGGCGGGACGGCTGGCGCTTTCGACCAGCAACTGCGCCCGTTCCATATTGGCCACCCGCACCACCCGCAGGGGAACAGGATCGTAGCGCGTTACGGCGGCCGCCGTCGGAAAGCGATCGGCCATTCCCGCATCCGGAAGATCGCGGGCCTCCTGCAGGAATGCCAGCGCCTGGGCCAGTTCGCGCGCTTCCGCCGTCAACAGTGCCTGATGGGCGAACGGCGGCAGCCCCGTGCTTTCGCGTTCCGCCAGTGCGGGCCCGGCAAAGCCGGCGTAATCGTGACGCACCAGCGCCTGGTAGACGGGCTGTTCGGGGTAGCCGGTCTGTATCAGCACCTCGCCGCCTTCCGTATGCCGGCCGGCGCGGCCGGCAACCTGCATCAGTTGGGCGAACAGCCGCTCCGGCGCGCGAAAGTCATGCGCGAACAGCATGGCGTCCGCGTTGAGTACGCCGACCAGGCCCAGGCGGGCGAAGTCATGTCCCTTGGCCACCATCTGTGTGCCCACCAGGATATCCACCGCGCCGGCATGCACGCTGGCGAAGAGCGCCTGCGCGCTTCCTTTGCGGCGCGTACTGTCGGCGTCGATGCGCAGGATGCGGGCTTGCGGAAACAGATCGGCGAGGTGTTCCTCCACCCGCTGGGTACCGCGCCCCATGGGCTGCAGATCCTGGTCGCCGCACTCGGGACAGGCGCGCGGCACACGCGCCTGATAGCCGCAGTGATGGCATTGCAGGACGTGCCCTCCCGGCCCCGCCCCCCGGTGCAGTACCGTGAAGGCGGTGCAGCGGGGGCACTGGCTGACCCAGGCGCAGGAGGCGCAATGCAGCACCGGCGCGTAGCCGCGGCGGTTCAGGAACACCAGGGACTGTTCGCCGCGCTCCAGCCGCTTGCCGATCGCATCGACCAATTGCGGCGACATGCCTTGCTTCATGGGCAGGCGCCGCGTATCCACGAGCCGCACGGCCGGCAACTGGCTGGCCTTGGCGCGTGCCGGCAGCGTCAGGCGCAGGTAGCGGCCGCGCTCGGCCTGCTGCCAGGTTTCCAGGGATGGCGTCGCCGAACCCAGCAGCACGGGGATATCGCGGTCCCGCGCGCGCCATATGGCGAGGTCGCGCGCCGAATAGCGCAAGCCGTCCTGCTGCTTGTAGGACGCGTCATGTTCTTCATCGACGACGATCAGGCCCAGTTCCGGCAAGGGCGCGAAGATCGACATGCGGGTTCCCAGCAGTACCCGCGCCTCGCCGCGCTGGGCGCGCACCCACGCCTGCAGGCGTTCGCCATCGGAAAGGCCGCTGTGCAGCACGGCCAGGCAGTCCGGACCCGCCACGGCTTCCAGGCGGCTGCCGAGCACGGCCTGCAACTGCGGCGTCAGGTTGATTTCCGGCACCATCAGCAGCACCTGCCTGCCCTGCGCCAGGACATCCCGCGCTGCCCTCAGGTAGACCTCGGTCTTCCCGCTACCGGTGACCCCATGCAGCAGGACCGGTTTGAAACCGCGCAAGTCGCGGATGGCTTGCACGGCGGTTTCCTGCTCCGCGTTCAGGACCGGTTCCACCGGCGCGACGCCGGTCTCGGCCGCCGCCTCGTCGCCGGTAGCCGCGGGCGCGCGAGCCGGCCCGCGGCGCTTCGCTTGCCTGGCATCCAGCCGCGCAACCGGCCCCGCCCCGGAACGCTTGCCTTCGTAGGCGGACGGTTTGCGCAGGGGGGGCGGCAGGGCCGGCAGCATGACCTCGCCAAGGGGCCGGTGGTAGTAGGCGGCCGCGAAGCGGGCCAGACGCATCCAGTCCGGCGTGAAGGCAGGAAGGTCGTCCAGGACGCGCTCTATAGGCTTGATATGGACGGGGTCGATGGAGGGCGTTTCCAGCGTCTCCGTAACAATACCTACCAGGCGGCGGCGGCCGAACGGGACGATCACCCTTACCCCCGGCGCGAGCAGGCTGGCATGGCTGTAGTCGAACGGTCCCTGCAGCGGTACGTCCAGTGCCACCCTCACCCAGGCGACGACTTGCCCTGGCGCCGCGCGGGGGCAATCCTGCGCGGCGGCCTCAATCATTGCCATAAGCCAAAAGCATGGGTTCCCGCATCATTCTATTTAAAGTGAATTCTCGAAGTTCCCGCTAAGCGCCTGTACTGCCTGCGATAGAAAATGTGGCCGGAACGCCGCTGTGGATAACTTTGGGGAAAAGCCCTGGCTTTTTGAATAGAGGTGCATGTACCACAACAGCGTCAAAGTGGGAAAGGAAATCTCCCAAGAGGTTTCCCTCGATAAATCATGCACTTACATTCGGCCTTCAAAAGGCACAGACTGCGATGCGCTGTCAAGGGCCAATATTCGCTGCTGTGCACAAGTCGGGAAAATCAGGCGCGGATCGCCGTTTTCCACACCAAAGCAATCACTTACTTCATGGCAGAGCACCGTGGAATGCGCGGCTGTAGGTATGGACCTCATCCACCAGCTCGGCTACGGCATCCGGCGGAGTAAATTGCGATATCCCATGTCCCAGATTGAACACATGTCCGCCCTTCCCGACCTGGCCAAAATCGTCGATCACTCGCCTGGCTTGCGCGCGCACCACCGCGGCGCCGCCGAATAATGCCATAGGGTCCAGATTGCCCTGCAGCGCCACCGCGTCGGCCACGCGCCGGCGGGCCTGGGCCAGGTTTACCGTCCAGTCCACGCCCACCGCGTCCGCCCCACAGGCTGCGATTTGCTCCAGCCACATGCCGCCCCCCTTGGTGAAGACGATCGCCGGGACCGGCCGCCCGCCCTGTTCCCGCGTCAGGCCGGCGACGACCTGACGCGTATAGGCGAGCGAGTATTCCTGGAACAGGCCATCGGCCAGCACCCCGCCCCAGCTGTCGAACACCATCACGGCCTGGGCCCCAGCGGCGATCTGCGCATTCAGGTATTCGATGGTCGCCTGTGCGTTCACGCGCAGGATCCGATGCATCAGGTCGGGACGGCCGTAGGCCATGCCCTTGATGAGCCGATAGTCATCGCTGCCCTTGCCTTCGACCATGTAACAGGCGATGGTCCAGGGGCTTCCGGCAAAGCCGATCAGCGGCACACGCCCGTCGAGCTCGCGGCGGATCAGGCTGACGGCGTCGAAGACATAGCGCAGGCGGTCCAGGTCCGGCACGGCCAGGGCCTGCACCTCCGCCTCGGTACGCACCGGACGCTCGAAGTACGGCCCTTCTCCGGCACGGAAATCCAGGCCCAGGCCCATGGCATGCGGCACCGTCAGGATGTCGGAAAACAGGATGGCCGCATCGAGCGGAAACCGCGCCAGCGGCTGCAGCGTGACTTCGGTGGCGTATTCCGGATTCTGCGCCAGGCCCAGGAAAGAACCGGCGCGCGATCGTGTGGCGTTGTATTCGGGCAGATACCGCCCTGCTTGCCGCATGAGCCAGACAGGTGTGTAAGGCACGGGCTCGCGCAACAGGGCGCGCAGGAATACATCGTTTTGCAAGGCGACGGCTGACACGATTTTCCTTGAAAGATCCACGGCCTGGATTTTACCCGGCGGGACGCCGTCAAGCCGCCGGGTCCTTGCACGACTGGCGCGGGCGGTACGGCGCGGCATCGATATGGTGCTTGCGCATCAGCGCCCAGAAGGCACGGCGATGCTTGGCGGAAGCGCGGGCGGCACGCGCGACATTGCCGGCGTGGCGCGACAATGCAGTGCGCACATAATCGCGTTCGAAGCTGTCGACGACGCGCGACTTGGCGATGCGGAACGGCTCGTCGGGATGAACGCGCGGCGCGGCCTGGATAGCCAGCAGACTGCTGTCGATGGCCTCGCGGGGCAAGCGCGGCCGGCCTTCGCTTTGCAGCGATGCCATTCTGCCGGCCATGGGGGCGGAGGCGATGGCCCAGGCGGCGGGGCCGGCATCATGGCCGGCATAGCGCACGCCCGCTTCGCGCAGGGTTTTGCAGGAACGCATAGCCGAACCCGAGGCCGGTGCCGGGGCAGCGCCGTGATCGGGATCCGCGGCGTCCGTCCGGGCATCGTAGATCGCGGCAAACGTGTCGCGCGGGGCGGCGTCGGCGGTGTCCTCGACAGCCGCGTCTGCCGGGGACGGTCCGGCGAGCGGCCGGCGGCCGCTCGCCACCCGGTCGACACGGACCCGCAGCTCTTCCGGGCATAAGGGGTCGCGCACGAAATCGCACATGCCGAGGGCCAGCAGGTCCTCTACCGCCGCCGCCTTCAGCCCCCGGGCCAGCCCGATCA
Source organism: Bordetella sp. (assembly GCF_057362025.1). NCBI lineage: Bacteria > Pseudomonadati > Pseudomonadota > Betaproteobacteria > Burkholderiales > Alcaligenaceae > Bordetella > Bordetella sp. Next base: position 52,798 of record NZ_JBMQQZ010000085.1, read on the forward strand.
GCGGCGTGCGCAGGCCGCCGCGCGCGCAGGACAGCGCCGTCCGGGTCCAGCCCAGCGTGTCGGGAGCTACCGGCAACAGGCAGGCGTCGAAGCGACGCAGGGACATCGCCAGGCGGGCAAGCGAGTGCGTGGCCGCCTGCGTCCCCGAGTACGCGGCGGCCACGCCGCCGGCGGCGACCAGCAGCGCGCCGTTATCCAGCGTCACCGCGTGCAGCCGCACGCGCGCCATATGCGCCGCATGCCGCTCCATCCACTCGTTTATCCAGCCGGTATGTTCCGGCACCATGAGTACGCCGCAATCTAGCGTCTCGCGCATCGCTACTCCTCCGTATTGGTCGAAGCAGCAAGCCTAGATAGCGGTGCCGTGTCCGGCAATTCGCAAAGTCCACACTGCGGCTTGTACGTAGGGGAAAGCACGCAGGAACCGACTCAGGCCTTGGCCTCCCGGGCCCATGCCTTGTGCCGGGCTTCCAGTTCCGCGATACGGGCGGCTGCGGACCTGCGCCGGGCGATCCACAGGTACACCCCAGTGGCGAGCACGATGATCGTGATCACATCCAGCACCGCCCAAATGATCTTGAGCGGCATGCCGGCATAATCGCCGAAGTGCAGCGGCCTCGACACCTCCAGCGCCCGCAGGTACCACGGCATCTCCAGCTGCGTGTCCACGGCGCCGGTGCGCGCGTCCACCAGGACGGGGCTGAACAGGCGGGAAGTCAACGCGGTATCGCCGTTGAGCCAGACGAAATAGTGATACGGACTGCCGAAGGGATTGCCCGGAAACGTCACCACATTGACCTTCATCCCCGGCTGTGCCTTCTGGGCCGCGGCGTAGGCGGCATCGACGGAGCTGAGTTCCGTGGATTGCGGTGTGGATTTACCCTGGTACGGCGCCAGCAGCGTCTGCATCGCCGTGCCCTGCCAGTACTTGAACATCGGCGTCGACAACTCATTGATGACACCCGTGAACCCCACCACGAACGCCCACGCCAACGTGGCGACACCCAGCAGGTTGTGCAGGTCCAGCCATTTGATGCGGGCCGAACGCTCGGCCCGCACGCTGCCGAACGGGATCTTCTTCATGTAGGGTCCGTACAGCACCACGCCGGAAACCACGGCAACGCAGAACAGCAGCCCCATGAAGCCCAGGAAGAGTTCGCCGGCCAGCCCGGCGAACATATCGACATGCAGGTGCAGCATGATCTCCATGAAGCCGTGGCCCTCCTGTTCGGCGGGCGGGAATCGCTTCAGCAGCTCGCCCGTATGCGCGTCGAAGCGCAAGCGGTGCGCGCGATCCTGGTTTCCCAGTTCCGGGTTCAGCCCGATCACCACTTGGGGATCGTCGTCATCGATGAAGACGAATTCGATGGCGTCGTCCGGATACAGCCGTTTGCTTTCCGCCACCATGGCGTCCAGGCTCGCGCGCGGTGTCCCGGACGCGACCTCGGCATACGGCTTGGCATCGTCCAGCCAATGATCGATCTCGTGCGAGAAAATCAGCGGTAACCCTGTCACGCACAGCAGCAGCAGGAACACCGTGCACACCAGGCTGCTCCACTTGTGTATTTCAAACCAGGTCTTGAGGGACAGTTTCCCCATGCTGCCGAGCTCCAGGCCACGCCCACGATGTTAATAATAAGAATCTATCTCACTATTGTAGTCATTTGAAGCCTTGCGCGGGATGGTCCAGCGCCGGTGCATATTCTTGGTGCTTCACAGAGGTTTTTTACTGGACCATCATGGCGTCAACCCGGCAGTACCCCGCCGATCCCGGACGTCACCCCGCCCGCGCATCGACGGCAGTTCCTCGCCGATCCACCCTGCGCCAAGGAAGTGCCATGAGCCAACGCCTGAACTACTACAAAGCCAGCGCCGAAACCGCCAAGAAGTACATCGATTTCAGCCAGTCCCTGAAGAACCGCCCCGTCATCGCGGAACTCGGGCACCTGGTCACGCTGCGCGCCTCGCAACTGAACGGCTGCGCCTTCTGCGTGGACATGCACGTCAAGGAAGGGAAGATCCACGGCGAACGCGAGCTGCGCCTGCACCACGTGGCCATCTGGTGGGAATCGCCGCAATTCAACGAACGCGAAAAGGCGGCCCTGGCCTGGACCGAAATCGTCACGCATCTGCCTGCCCACGGCGTGCCTGACGAGGCATACGAAAGCGTGTGCGAGCATTTCAGCGAAGAGGAGGTCTCCGACCTGACATTCCTGATCGTCGGCATCAATGGCTGGAATCGCCTGAGCGTGGCATTCCGGCCGGTTCCCGGCTCGGCGGACGAGATGTTCGGCCTGGGCAAGGCCGGCCTGAAGTAAGCCGGCCGACGACCGCCCGGGACCACGCGCCGGGCGTCCGCCTGGGGGGCTCCTTCTGAAGCCGCAAGCCGCCAGGGTGGACGCGCTTTCAAGCGCTGCCCGCCAGGTTGAACGCCCTTTCAAGCGGCGACCCGTCAAGGTGGGACGCCCCCACGCGAGAAATAGAAAAAGCCGGGCAAAATGAACTGACCCCCGAAGGTTGGACGAGATCCAACTTTCGGGGGTCAGTTCAAAAGCCTGGCTTTTTTACGAAGGAACGTACCCGCATCCGGCAGAGGGCCATCGAGCGGGCATTCCGCCCATACCGCCGTGCTGTCACCCGTGCCGCTGGCCCGCTGTCCGCGCGGTTGCGCGGGCTGCGAGAAACGGCATGTGGACTCAGTTGCGGCGGCCCGAGCTTGCCCGCAGGCGACGCGCGGCGGCAGCCTGCGCCGCCAGCATGGCCAGCTCGGCTTCCACCACGGCGATATCCGCCTTGTCCTTGGCATTGCGCAAGGCTTCTTCCGCCTTCTGGCGCGCGGCCTCGGCCTTGGCTTCGTCCAGGTCGGAAGCGCGGATGGCCGTATCGGCCAGTACCGTCACGCTGCCCGGCTGGACTTCCAGAATCCCGCCGGCGACAAAGACGTTCTCTTCGCTATTGTCCTCGCGGACGATCTTCAACGTACCCGGGCGGATTCGCGAGATCAGCGGGGTGTGGCCGGGCAGGATGCCCAGTTCGCCCGCTTCGCCAGGCAGGACCACGAACTTCGCCTCACCGGTGAAGATCGCGGCTTCCGCGCTGACCACGTCGACATGCAGGGTAGCCATACCGAATCCTTATTGCAGTTTCTTGGCCTTCTCGAAGGCCTCGTCAATGGTGCCGACCATATAGAAGGCCTGCTCCGGCAGGGTGTCGCACTCGCCGTCCACGATCATCTTGAAGCCACGGATGGTTTCGGCCAGCGGCACGTACTTGCCCGGCGAACCCGTGAACACTTCGGCCACGTGGAACGGCTGCGACAGGAAACGCTGGATCTTCCGGGCCCGGGCCACGGCCAGCTTGTCTTCGGGCGACAGTTCGTCCATGCCCAGAATCGCGATGATGTCGCGCAGTTCCTTGTAGCGCTGCAGCGTCTGCTGCACGCCACGGGCAACGGCGTAGTGCTCTTCGCCCACCACCTGGGGATCCAGCTGGCGGCTGGTGGAATCCAGCGGGTCGACGGCGGGATAGATACCCAGCGCAGCGATGTCACGCGACAGCACCACGGTGGAGTCCAAGTGCTGGAAGGTCGTGGCAGGCGACGGATCGGTCAAGTCATCCGCGGGCACGTAGACGGCCTGGATGGAGGTGATCGAGCCGGTCTTCGTCGAGGTGATGCGCTCCTGCAGCTTGCCCATTTCCTCGGCCAGCGTCGGCTGGTAACCCACCGCGGACGGCATACGGCCCAGCAGAGCCGAGACTTCGGTACCGGCGAGCGTATAGCGGTAGATGTTGTCGACGAAGAACAGGATGTCGCGGCCTTCGTCGCGGAACTTCTCGGCCATGGTCAGGCCGGTCAGCGCCACGCGCAGACGGTTGCCCGGGGGTTCGTTCATCTGGCCGAACACCATCGCGACCTTGTCCAGCACGTTCGACTCTTCCATTTCATGGTAGAAGTCGTTGCCTTCGCGGGTACGCTCGCCCACGCCGGCGAACACCGACAGGCCGCTGTGCTGCTTGGCGATGTTGTTGATCAGTTCCATCATGTTGACGGTCTTGCCCACGCCGGCGCCGCCGAACAGGCCGACCTTGCCGCCCTTGGCGAACGGGCAGACCAGGTCAATAACCTTGATGCCGGTTTCCAGCAGCTCGTTGGCGAGGGCCTGCTCGTCGTACGAGGGCGCCTCGCGGTGGATGACCCAATGGTCCTCGGCGTTGATCGGGCCGACTTCGTCGA